>JAFWBZ010000073.1 GCA_017537105.1 Clostridia bacterium
CTCGACCCGGCGGCCGTGCTGGATCGCGGCTATGCGGTCATCGAGGGCGCGCGGGGCATCGTCACGAGCGTCGGGGACGCGCACGCCGGCGACGAGGTCCGGCTGCGGCTGTCGGACGGTTCCATGCAAGCAAGGGTTTCGGCAGTGGTGCCGAAGGGGGATAACGATGAAGAAAAAAGTCAGCTTTGAGGAGGGCATGCAGGCGCTGGAGGCGCTGGTGCAGGCGCTGGAATCCGGCCAGATGACCCTGGAGGAGTCCTTTCAGAACTATGAGCAGGCCATGAAGCTCAAAGCCGAGCTGGAGGCGCTGCTGGACGAGAGCGACCGGCGCATTCGCGTGCTGACGGAGAACGGCGAGCGGGAGATCGCCGGGGAGGACGCGCCATGAAGGGATTGAAGGAGTACGCACAGGTCGTCAACGCGCGCCTGGAACAGATTCCGGAGAGCATTCCGGAGGGCAGGTATGCCATCGGCGAGATGCCGTGGCTGCTGAGCCGGTCCATGCGCTACAGCCTCTCCGCCGGCGGCAAGCGGCTGCGTCCCTCCATGCTGCTGGCGGCGGTGGACATGCTGGGCGGCGACGCCGCCTTTGCGTTGGACTTTGCCTGCGCGGTGGAGATGATCCACACCTATTCGCTGATTCACGACGACCTACCCGGCATGGACAACGACACCCTGCGCAGGGGTCGGCCGACGAATCACGTGGTGTTCGGCGAGGGCCAGGCGATCCTCGCGGGCGATGGGCTGCTGAACTGCGCCTTCGAGACGATGCTGCGCGCCGCCTCGGCGCGTCCGGAGCGGGTCATGGATTCGCTGCTGGCCATCCGGGAGATCGCCACGGGTGCCGGCGTCACCGGCATGATCGCGGGGCAGGTGATGGACCTGTACTGCGAGCACAACTGCGTCGGGGATGTCGAGGCGCTGGAGTACATCCAGCACGGAAAGACGGCCTGCATGTTCATCTATCCCCTGCGGGCCGCCGCGCACCTCTGCGGGGCGGACGAGCAGACGCTGCGGGCATTGACGGACTATGGCCGGGCGTACGGCCTGCTGTTTCAGGCCACGGACGACCTGCTCGACGTTACCGGAGACGCCGGAGCGGTGGGGAAGATGCTGGGCAAGGACGCCGAGAGCGGCAAGCTGACCTGCATCTCCGCCTATGGCATTGAGGGCACCCGGGCGCTGGTGGAACGCCTGCACCGGCAAGCGCGCGATGCCCTTGCCGGGTTTGGCGACCGGGCGGGATTCTTCCTGGACCTGGTGGACGCCATGGTCCATCGGAGCATGTAGAACGGGAGCAAATCGGATGTATCTGGAGAAGATCAGGGAACCTGCGGACCTGAAAAAGTTGAACATCAAGCAATTGAAGAAGCTGGCGGAGGAGCTGCGCGCGGAGATCATCAAGGTGGTCTCCGACCGCGGAGGTCACCTCGCGTCCAATCTGGGCATAGTGGAGCTGACCATCGCCATGCACTACGTGTTTGACGCGCCGGAGGACAAGCTGGTGTTTGACGTCGGCCATCAGTCCTATGCCCACAAGCTGCTGACGGGCCGCTACAACAGCTTTCAGCGGCTGCGTTCGATGGGCGGAGCCAGCGGCTTTCCGCAGGCCAGCGAGAGCGAATACGATTCCATCACCGCCGGACACGCCTCCACCGCGATTTCGGCGGCGCTCGGCATGGCCAGAACCCGCGACGTCATGCGCGGGGATTTCAACGTGGTGGCGCTGGTGGGGGACGGCGCGCTGACCGGCGGCATGTGCTACGAGGCGCTGAACGACGCCGGGCACAGCGGCACGCGGATGATCGTGATTCTGAACGACAACGCCATGTCCATCTCGCCCAACGTGGGCGCCATGAGCCGCTACCTGACGCACCTGCGCCAGAGCCGGTCCTATCTGGCGTTCAAGCGGGGCGTTCGCCGCTGGCTCGCGAAGCTGCCGCACGTCGGCATGCCGCTGTTTCGCTTTTTGGAGCGGTTCCGCGATTCGCTGAAGTCGCTGTTTGTCGACGGCAAGTTCTTCGACGCCCTCGGCTTCCGCTACATCGGCCCCATCGACGGGCACGACATCCAGCACCTGATCCGCATCCTCCGGCGGGCGAAGGAGTCCGACGAGCCGCAGCTGATCCACGTGGTCACGCAGAAGGGCCGCGGCTACAAGCCCGCGGAGGACCATCCCGACGTCTACCACGGCGTCGCGCCGTTTCTGGTGGAATCCGGCGAGGGCCGGGACGATTCGCACATCGCCCTGGGCAGGATCGTCGCCAAACAGCTGGCGGAGCTTGCGGAGAACGACATCCGGATCTGCACGATCACTGCGGCCATGGCCGGGGGCACCGGCATGGATCTCTTTGCCCAGCAGCATCCGGAGCGGTGCTTTGACGTGGGCATCGCGGAAGAGCACGCCGTGACCATGGCGGCGGGCATGGCCTCTCAGGGCATGAAGCCCTATGTGGCCATCTATTCCACCTTCCTGCAGCGCGCCTTCGATCAGATCGCCATGGACGTCTGCCGCAATTCGCTGCCGGTCACCTTCCTGATCGACCGCGCGGGGCTCGTGGGAGCGGACGGCGCTACCCACCAGGGCGTGTTTGACCTGAGTTATCTGCGCGCCATCCCCAACATGGTCGTGGCGGCGCCCCGGGACGTGCGCGACCTGAAGAAGCTGGTGGCGCTGAGCGCAAACCTGGACCGCCCGATGGCCATCCGCTATCCCAAGAATGGCGAGGACCTGGGGCCGGGCATACAGGCCCAGCAGGACTTCCGCATCGGCGAGTGGGAGCTTCTGAGCGCAGGCACGGATGTGATGATCTTTGCCGTGGGGCGCATGGTGCAGGCGGCCATGCAGGCCTCCATCGAGCTGATGGGCAAGCAGGTCAGCGCCGGCGTGGTGGATGCCCGCTTCGTCAAGCCCATGGACGAAAAGCTGCTGTTTGAACAGGCGAGCCGCGCGCGGCTCGTGGTCACCGTGGAGGAAAACGTGATCTCCGGCGGCTTCGGGGAGGGCGTGCTGGACGCGCTGGCCCGGCTGCGCGTGGATCGTCCGGTTCTGACGCTGGGCGTGCCGGATCGCTTCGTCGGGCATGCCACGGTCGATCAGCAGCTGCAGCGCTGCGGGCTCACCGCGCTGGAGATTGCAAAGCGCGTTCTGGAGCGCTACCGGGCGCTGACGGAGAGCGGACGATGAAGAGGCGGCGCGCCGACCAGGCGCTGTACGAGGATCTGAACCTGGAGTCCCTGGCCCTGGCCCGGGCGCTGATCATGGAGGGCCGGGTGCTGGCGGGGGATCGGAAGATCCTGCGGGCCGGCGATTGGGTGAAGCCGGAGGAGGCGCTTCGCGTTCGCGGCGCATTGGATGCCTACGTGAGTCGCGGCGCGCACAAGCTCCGGAAGGCGCTGGAGGTGTTTCAAATCGACCTTCGGGACCGGGTGTGCGTGGATGTCGGCGCATCGACCGGCGGGTTCACCGACGTGATGCTGCGCGCCGGCGCATCGCGGGTCTATGCCGTGGACGTGGGCTACAACCTGCTGGACTACCGCCTGCGCAGCGACCCGCGCGTGACCTGCATGGAGCGCACCAACGCGCGCTTTCTGTCAGCCGGGGACTTTCAGCCCCGCCCCTCCTTCGGCGCGACGGACGTCTCCTTCATCTCCCTTCGGGCAGTCCTTCCCGCCGCACTCGCGGTGCTGGAGGGGGAGGACAGGCGGTTTGTCGCGCTGGTCAAGCCGCAGTTCGAGGCGGAAAAGGCAGATGTCGGGGAGAAGGGCGTGGTCCGGGAGCGCCGCGTGCACAGGCAGGTGCTGGAGGATATCGCCGCATTCATTCCCGAGATCGGCTGGCAGATCGAGGGCATGGATTTCTCTCCGATTCGCGGCCCGGAGGGCAACATCGAGTTTCTGCTGGACCTGGTGCCGCAGGGGAAATCTGCTGCAAATGTGAATAAATATTCAATTGATGTCACAATTGACCGAGCTTATGACAAATTCTTTAAATCGCACAAAGAGGGCTTGTAACGCGGGCCCTCTTTGGTATATTGTATATACTGTAGAGTCAGCGTGATCGTCGACGGTTTTTCCGCAATGGACGTCAAAGTCAAAATGGATGTTTTGACTTTGTTTCTTTGACGTTAAGAACCGGACCTGCGCAGGAAGGAGAGGGTGGAAGTGTCCGTTCGCTGCGTGGGGATCCACTGGAATTCGACCAAGAAGACCGGCGTCGATGTCGCCCGGAGGCTCACTGCCCTGCTCTCCGAAAAGGGCGTTTCTGTCTGCGTCAACGACGAGCTCGCCGGGGCGCTGGACGCGCCGGGAATGCATGTTAATGCGTTCGAGCGCTGTCAACTGCTGGTGGTGCTGGGCGGCGACGGGACGATTCTTTCCGCCCTCGACCACGCGGTTCCCCACGACATTCCGATCCTGGGCGTCAACCTCGGCCGACTCGGCTTTCTGACCGAAGTCGAGGTGTCCGACCTGGACGGCGCGCTGGTGGATCGGCTCTTGGCCGGGGACTATGATCTCGACAATCGGGTGACCATGTGCATCGAGGGGCAGGACGACGCGAAGCTGTTCGCCCTCAACGACATCGTGATCACGCGATCCATGCCTTCGGTCCGCATCCTTTCGCTGGAGTACGAGGCGGACGGCACGCTGGTCGACTGCATTTCCGGCGACGGGCTGATCGTCGCAACCGCGACGGGCTCCACCGCGTATTCGCTGTCCTCCGGCGGACCGATCATCCTGCCGGGGCTGGACTGCTTCGTGCTGACGCCCATCTGCCCGCACACGCTGAATGCGAGGCCCGTGGTGCTCTCGTCCCATCACCGGATCACCGTCCGGATGCTGGACGACCGCGGCGGCGCGCAGGCGGTGCTGGACGGACGAAAGGTCATTCCGCTGGCCGGGGAGACCCGGGAGATCACCATCCGCCGGTCAGAGCGCCAGGCGCGATTCGTGCGCATCAAAGACCGCAATTACTTCAGCCTGCTGCACAGCAAGCTCTCCGAATGGACGCACTGAGGTGCGTCCGAATGACCTGAATCCTGGATTTGAATCTCAAATAAAACCGGGAGGCTTCCACACCATGAAGAGCGCACGCCATAACCTGATATTGGAAATCATCGAGAACATGGACATCGAGACCCAAGAGGAGCTGGCGGAGGAGCTGAAGCGTCGGGGCGTGAAGGTCACGCAGGCCACGGTTTCCCGCGACATCAAGGAGCTGCGGCTTCTGAAGGTGCTCTCCGAGAACGGCGGCTACAAGTATGCCACCGTGGAGCGGGCGGAAAAGGGTATGAACGACCGGTTTGCCCGGATCCTTGCGGAGTCCGTGGTCAACATTGAAGCCGTGAACAACCTGGTGGTGATCAACACCCTGACAGCCAGCGCAAACGCTGCGGGCGAGGCCATCGATTCCATGAAGTGGAACGAAGTGCTGGGCACCATCGCAGGCGACAATACGCTTTTGATCATCGCCCGTTCCAACGAGGCGGTGGAGACGCTGATGGCGAGGATCAATGGCCTGTTGAACGCCTGACGGGAGTATGCAGCCATGCTTTTGGAACTGACAATTACAAACATCGCACTGATTGAATCGCTGCGCATCGAATTTGCGCAGGGATTCAATGTGCTTACCGGGGAAACAGGGGCTGGAAAATCCATCGTCGTCGACAGCGTCAACCTGGCGCTGGGCGGCCGCGCGGACCGGGAAATCATCCGTACAGGGGCGGAAAAGGCCTCTGTGCAGGCGCTGTTCGACATCTCCGGCAACGCGAGGGCCCTCGAGCTGGCCGAAGCGCTGGGCATCGACGCGGAGGACGGCATGATCGCCGTGCGCCGCGAGCTGAGCCGGAGCGGACGCAACGTGTGCCGGGTCTCCGGGGTGATCGTTCCCCTGAACGCGCTGAAGCAGCTGACTTCGCTGCTGATGGACGTGCACGGGCAGCACGAGCACCAGGCATTGCTGAATCCCGCCCGCCATCTGGGGTTCCTCGATGCGTTTGGCGGCGCCGCCCACGCGGAGGCCGCGGCGGCGGTGGCGCAGCGATACGCGGAGCGCAGCAGGATCGCTGGGACGCTGAAGAAGCTGTTGAAGGACGTCTCCGAGAAGGAGCGCCTGCACGACACGCTGAGCTTCCAGGTGCAGGAGATCGCCGCCGCAAAGCTGAAGCCGGGCGAGGAGGACAAGCTGAAGAAGAAGCTCGCCGTGCTGGAGAACGCGGAGAAGATCCGCACCGGCGTCGAAACCGCCTATGCGCTGGTCTATCAGGGCGAGGGGAGAAGCGTCAGCGCGCAGGAGGCGCTGCTGCGCGCCGCGGATTCGATGGACGGCATCTCCGGCATCGGCGAAAAGTACGCCGCCTTGGCGGGCAGGCTGCGGGAGATCTACTATGCGGCGCAGGACGCGGGCTACGAGCTGCAGGCGATGATGGACGATCTCGATTTCGAGCCGGAGCTCATCGACAGGGTGGCCGGCCGGCTGGACCTGATCGACCGCCTGGAGCGGAAGTACGGCGCGACGGTCGAGGAGGTCATCGCCTACGGCGCGGAGGCCTCCCACAGGCTCGAGGAGCTGAACCGGAGCGACGAATCCGTGTCGGAACTCAAAAAGCAGTACCGGGAGGCGGATGCCAGGCTTCGGGAGGCCTGTGCCGCGCTGACGGAGCTGCGGCGGTCCTCTGCGGCTGCGCTGGCCTCGGAGATCTGCCGACAGCTGGCCGATTTGGGCATGGCGAAGACGCGGTTTGAGGTGCGCGTGGACCCGGAGCCGAAGCCCACCGCCAGCGGCATGGACCGCGTGGAATTCATGATCTCTCCCAATCCGGGCGAGCCCCTGCGGCCGCTGGCCAGCATCGCGTCCGGCGGCGAGATTTCCCGCGTCATGCTGGCGCTCAAGGCGATTTCCATGGACAGCGAGGGCGTGGATGCCATGGTGTTCGACGAGATCGACACCGGCGTATCCGGCCGCATGGCACAGGTCGTGGGCGAGAAGATGTGCCTGATCGCGAAGGCGCGGCAGGTGCTGTGCATCACCCATCTGCCGCAGATCGCCGCGCTGGGAGATGCCCACTTCCTGGTGGAGAAGGTCTCCGACGAACACCGCACCCAGACCTTCGTGCGCAGACTCGACCGGGACGGCAGGATCCACGAGCTCTCCCGGCTGGTGGGTGGAGGTTCGGACAGCGAGAGCAGCCTCTCCCATGCAGCCCACATGCTGGACGACGCGGCAAAGACCAAGGCGGCGCTGTGACCTCCATAACCATAGCAGCCCAGCGACCTGAACAGATCACAGGGCTGCTATGGTTTTTTGGCGATGTTTCGGTCAACGTGTCTCGATCATGCCGGAGTTGATGTAGTGGGCGAGGATATCGACGATGCGCGCGTTCTTGCCGCCGCGGGCAACGATCAGGTCGGCGTACTCCACGTAGTTCCGGATATACTTTTCATACATCGGCTTTACGGTTTCCAGATACTGTCGGTATACGCTTTCCACGGTCCTTCCGCGATCGCGCAGGTCGCGCTTCACGCGGCGCAGCAGGCACACGTCGGCGTCGACCTGGATGTAGATTTTGAAATCCATCAGCTCGCGCACCTCGGGATCATAGAAGATGTGGATGCCCTCGAGCAAAACCACGTCCGCGGGCTCGATGGTGACGCCGGGATCGCAGCGGCGGTGCTGGGAATAGTCATATTCCTTCGCGGTGATGGGCAGGCCGTTTCTGAGACGGATCAGGTCGTCCCGCAGGGCGTCGTGCTCAAAGGCCTCGGGTTCGTCGTAGTTGATCCGCTCCCGCTCCTCGAAGGACATGTCGGGGTGGTCCTTGTAGTAGGAGTCCTGCTTCATATAGATGCAGGGCCGCTCCAGGCGCGCGGCAAGCGCCTTGGCCATGGTGGATTTTCCGCTGCCGCTGGCGCCGCAGATTCCGATGATCAGCATGAGCCTTCCCCCTTAAAGCGCTTTTGTAACCCGTATACAGTGTACCATAACCGGGCGGCCAATACAAGGACGAACGGTAAATATTGGCGTGCTTTGCGGGGCACATCAGAGACTTCTCTGGTAGGAGGGTGCCGCCGGGGCAGCTTGCATGGCCGGAGAGGCGGCGCTCTTCTGCGGGGCGCGCATGCGTTCCATCAGGTACTCCAGAAACTCCTTGTTCGTCGGCTTGCCGGGAAAGATGCCGTTCAGGCCGCCGCGCGCATAGGCCGTCGTGATCGCGCTGCGCAGCGAGCGCTCCACGCTTGCAGCGGATGTGTTCATTCGCGCCGCGATGTCCGCATACAGTCCCTTGGACAGGTTCCTGAGCAGTCCGTCGTCCTCGCACAGACGCTGCAGGGATTCTGTGATGTAGACGCTTCCGCTGACCCTGGCGGGTATGCCCATGGTTCGAAGCAGAGCGCGCAGCGCATCGGCGGGGGAATCCTGCGTCCCTGAGGAAGGCTTTCCGGAGGCCTGCGGCAGGGCGCTGCCCTTCCAGCAATCCGCGATAACTTCCGGCACGCGTCGATAGTCCACCGGCTTGTACAGGATGTAGCGCGCGCCGTACCGGCAGGCGCGCGTGACGCAGATCTCCGAATAGAAGCGGGTGCAGATGATGGAGA
>JAFWBZ010000074.1 GCA_017537105.1 Clostridia bacterium
GGAAATCCTCGAGGGGCAGAGCTTCAGGCCCACCGTGAAGGGATATGACGCGGATGGAGAAGCGACCATTCCATCGTTCGTCGCGAAGGTCGATTCGTTCAGTGCCAATCCCGAATGCGTCGAAGTCAACGCCGCAACCGGGGAGATCCGTGGGCTCCGCAGCGGCAGCGCGCGCGTATTCTTCAACGGCTTTGTGAGCGTATTTATGGACGTGACCGTCAAGGGTGCGCCCGAGCGCATCGCGCTGAACCGCGGCGCCTTCTCCATGGGCCTCTCGGAGCGCTATGAGGGCCTGGCCGTACAGCTGATTCCCCACGAGGGCGAGGAGAGCTGTGAAGCCATCGTCAGCTGGACCTCCAGCAAGCCCAAGATCGTCTCCGTCGCCAAGGCCGGGGATACCGGCTGCGTACTAACCGCAAAGAAGACGGGCAAGGCCGTCATCACCGCCACGACGCACAACGGCAAGCGGGCCGCGATCACGGTCACCGTGGGCAAGAAGCCCTCGAAGGTGGTTCTCTCCCCCGCGACGCTGCACCTCAGCGTCGGCATGACGGGCCGGGTGAACGCGAGCGTCAACAAGGGTGCAGGCTCCGCGGGATTCACCTATCGGATCGACGATGATACCGTCGCGTCGCTGGATGAAAGCGGCAACCTGCTGGGCCTGACGGCCGGGCAGAGCACCACTGTACACGCCAGGGCCTTCAACGGCAAGGAGGGCAGGGCCACCGTGGTCGTGCATCCGGAGCCGGATCGGGTCGAGCTGGACAAATCCGAAATCACCTTCATCGCCGGACAGTCCGCCGCGCTGAAGGCCTCCGCCTTTGACGTGGAGGGCGCCGTCACCTACGCGAACTACACCTATACCAGCGAGAGCGATTGCGTCAGCGTCAACCGAAGCACCGGCGTGGTGTCCGGCCTGAAGAAGGGCACGGCCACCGTCACGGCCACGACGCACAACGGCAAGACCGCCACCTGCACCGTCAACGTGGAGGCCGCGCCTGTCGACATCGTGCTGAGCGAATCCTCGATGAAGATTGGATTGAGCGAGGTCGCGAGGGGAATCACCTGCAGGCTGGTGCCGCCGGAGGGCGAGGACGAGTGCAAGGCGATCGTCACCTGGACCACCTCGAACAAGAAGGTTGCCACCGTGACGCCCAGCGCGGACCGCCTGTCCGCCAGCATCAAGGGCGTCAAGAAGGGCACGGCCACCATCACCGTGACCACCCACAACGGCCTGAAAAAGACCATCAAGGTGACGGTGCAGGCCAAGCCTTCGAAGCTGACCATCGGCCCCGCCACCGTGACCGTGGCCATCGGCGACACGGCGCGGATCACCTCCAGCACCAACAAGAGCACAGCGAGCTACGGCGTAACCTACACGGTCGCGAATCCCGAGCTCGCCACCGTGGACCAGCGCGGCGTGGTGACCGGACTGGCCAAGGGCTCCACGACGGTCTACGGCAAGACCTACAACGGCAAGAAGTCCAACACGATACGAATCAACGTCGTCAAGCCCGCGGTATTGATGCGTCTGCCGGAGTCCTCCAAGACGCTCGCGGAGGGCATGACCTGGCGGATCGTGCCGAGCGTGGAGGACGAGGACGGCGAGACCACCTACACCAGCAGTTACCGGTACACCGTCATCAGCGGCGGAGAGTACGTCTCGGTGGACGGCGGCGGCAACCTCCGGGCTCTCCTGGCGGGCGGCCAGGCGACGGTTCGCGTGTCGGCCGCAAATGGCGTCTATGAGGACTGCATCGTCGATGTGATCGACGCGCCGGACAGCCTCACCATCACGGAGCCCGCAACCCACGAGCTGTCCGTCGGCGAGACCTTCACGATCCTTCCCACAGTGACCTGCAGCGGCAGAGCGCTGCCTGTCGGAAGCTATGGCATCACCTACACCGTCAGCAGCAGCGCGGCGTCCGTCACCGCGGACGGCGTCCTCACGGGCGTGCGAATCGCCCGCAGCGTCACCGTCACCGCGCGCACCTACAACGGGCTCACCGCGAGCTTTACGGTCCTGGTCAAGCAGCCGCGCTACCGGCTGTTCCGGGCGTTCGCCTACTACAAGTCCGGCAAGGCGGGAGACCTTCCGTTCCCGAACAACAACTCCAACGGCATCTATAACGCCTTCAGGGAGTCCAACATCGGCGGCTACAAGTATCAGAATCTGGCAAACCTGAAGAATCCCTCGAAGGCCTCGCTGCTCAGCAGCCTGCAGAGCAAGTTTGCCGACAGCATCTACACCGACGTCAACATCATCTACCTGTGCTCCCACGGCGTCAACTACAACGGCCAGTATCGCTGGTGCCTGCCCGGATACAACATCAGCAATCCGAGCAAGAGTTCCACAAAGACCTATGTGACGGCAGGTGAAATCCTCAACGCCATCAAGGGCATCGAGGGCAGGACGGTGCTCATCCTGGACTCCTGCTACAGCGGCGTGTTCCTGGACAACGTGTCCGGTCAGCTGTCGCAGTATTCCGGAAAAATCGCCGTGATGACGGCGGCCAGCAACACCTCGGCGTGCTACTACAACGTCAGTGAGAGCCGGGGCGCCTGCGACTTCTTCACCTTCTTCCTGATGGGCGGCATCGGCTACAGCGTCCGGGACAAGAGCTACGTGGGCGGCATGCCGGCGGACAGGAACAGCGACAGAAAGGTGACCGTAGAAGAGCTCTTCAGATACGGTTCCAGCGAGACGATCGGCTATGTGCGGCCCTTTGGCATTTCGCCCGTATCCTGGTTCCACGGAGACGCGAACCAGACGCCACGCTTCTATGCCAACGGCCTTGGAAATCTGGTCATCTACGGCATCGACTGAGGTGGGATTCTTCGACTGAGAATCGGCCCCGGCGCTTCGGCGCCGGGGCTTTCTTCGTGTCGGTTCATCCCTCGCCCGCCATCTGTCGCATGCGCTTCAGAATTCGACTCTCCATGCGGGAAACCTGCACCTGCGAAATCCCCAGGTCCCTGGCGATCTGCGTCTGGGTATGGCGCTGGAAATACCGGCGCAGGATGATGGTGCGCTCCTCCCCGCTCAGATCGCGGATCAGCCTGGACAGCAGAATCCTCTGGTCCACCTGCTGCATGGGCTCGGTGCCCAGCACGTCCATCAGCCGCACCTCCGCGTCTCCGTTCACCGGCTCGCTCAGCGAGCGTATCCTGCGGCGGCTGTTCATGGCCAGCACCACTGACTCCGAATCCATCTGCAGTCCCTCGGCGATCTCCTGCACGCCGGGCCTGCGCCCCGCCTCCGCCTCAAACCGCGCGGCGAAGGCTTCGATCTTTTTCGCCTGCTCGTGAATCGTCCGGGATACGTGCACCGGACCGTCGTCCCGCAGGTAGCGCCGGATCTCCCCCATGATGACGGGCACCGCATAGGTCGAAAACTGCACCGTGTATTCCGGATCAAAGCGATCGATCGCCTTCACCAAGCCCAGGCAGCCCCACTGGAACAGGTCGTCAAATTCACGTCCGCGCCCCAGAAAGCGCTTCACGATGTACTTCACCAGGGCCAGATTGTCCTTCACCAGGCGCTCTCTGGCACTGTCGTCCCCGTTCTTCGCCCGGACCAGCAGGTCGCGCGTGCTTTCGTACCCCTCCGGGCTCAGGCGCGCCGCGGGATCGTCTCGTCCCGCGCTTCGATCTGCTTGACGAGGCGCACGGTGGTCCCCTCGCCCACTTTGCTTTTGACCTCAACGCTGTCCATGAAGCTCTCC
>JAFWBZ010000075.1 GCA_017537105.1 Clostridia bacterium
GCGGTTAACGATCTTCGCAAGAATGTCGTCAACGATCAGCGTACACTTTGACTTCGCGTTCATGCCTTCGCCGCTCCTTCTCTCGCCCCTCAAACATCATATGACCATACTTTATTTTTTCTTAACATACCACACTTAACAGGAATTGTCAATATGGAATGTTAATTTTATAACCCAGAATTGATGAAATTTCTCGAGGGCGGACAGCATCCCTTGCCAGGATACGCTTATCCCTTGTCTTTCTTGTGCGCCATAACCTCCGGGATTCCTTGAGGGATTTGTTCCTTCGTGATATAATTGGGCTGGACAGGAATATTTGGCCGGGCCGGCGCTTCCCGCAGGGTACAGCGCCGACAAACCAAAGAAGGTGTCGACAGTCCGAACAAGGGAGGAAATGCAATGCCCTACAGCACTGACGTGGAGGCCGCAAAGGCCCTGGCAATCCGAATGCACGAGGGACAACAGGTGGACAAGGCTGGTCTGCCCTACATCACCCATCCGGAGCGGGTCGCTGCCCGACTGTCCTCCCCGGAGGCCCGGGTGGTGGGCTGGCTGCACGACACGGTGGAGGATACCCCGCTGACCCTGGCGGAGATCGCGGAGGCCTTCGGCCCGGAGACCGCCGCCGCCGTCGACGCCGTGAGCCGTCGGGAGGGCGAGGACTGGGGCGACTACATCGATCGCGTCGCGCAGCATCCCCTGGCGCGGCAGGTCAAAATCAGCGACCTGATCGACAACAGCAACCTCTCGAGAATTCCGCAGGTCACGCTGAAGGACGTCAAGCGGCAGGCCCGGTACAACAAGGCGCTTCGAAAGCTGCTGGAGCTGTCATGACGGAGCGGGAATGGGACAGGCGGCTGCACATCCGGACCATCGGGCGCGAAGACGAGACCCAGGCAAACTACTCGCCCTATGAGCCGACGCCCTACGCGGTGCTGGAGCGGCTCGCGCAATCCGGTCACCTCCGGAAGCGGGATCACCTGCTGGACTACGGCTGCGGCAAGGGGCGCGTGGCCTGTTTCATGGCGTCCATCGTGGGCTGCCGCGTGACGGGCATCGATCACTCCCGGAAGCTGATCGATATCGCCCTGCAGAATCGCCGGGATTCCCGCACCGGCGACCGGGTAACGCTTCGCTGCTGCAGGGCCGAGCAGTATTCGCCCGCCGACGAGAACGCGTTTTTCTTCTTCAACCCCTTCTCCGAAAAGATCTTCGCGGGCATCCTCCGCCGGCTCGAGCGGTCCTGGTATGACGTCCCGAGAGCGCTGACGATCTTCTGCTATTATCCTTCTGAGGCCTACCTTCAGCGCCTCGACGACACCGGCGCATTGCGGCGGATCGACTGCATCGACTGCGGCGATCTGTTTCACGGGCACAACCCGCGGGAGTGCATCACAGTGTATGCATTCCCGGCCAAATAACAGACAGCGAGCCGGGCGCTCCAAAGGGAACGCCCGGCTCGCCGCAGTTTGGGAAAACGCGCTCAGCGACTGCCCCTGCCCTCCCCGATCCGAAACATGGCCTGCGGGATGTGGCAGTAGCCGCCAGGGTTCTTCTCCAGGTACTTCTGGTGGTATTCCTCGGCGCTGAAGAAGTTTCCCAGCGGCTTGAGTTCCACCGCCAGCCTTGCGCCGACCTTCTCCTCTTCCGCCCGGTACGCCGCCTCGATCTCGGGCAGCTGGTCCGCGTCGGTATAGTAAATGCCGGTGCGATACTGGATGCCCCGATCGTTCCCCTGCCGGTTGACGGAAAGCGGATCGATGACCGTGAAGTAGAACTTCAGCAGCTCGGCGAGGGAAATGCCCTCCGCGTCGTAGTCGATCCGCACGGTCTCCGCATGGCCGCTGCTGGCGCAGACCTCCTGATAGGTCGGCGCCCTGTCCGGACCGTTGGCGTAGCCGACCTCGGTGCCGAGGACGCCTTCAAACTGATCGAAGAACCTCTGCACGCCCCAAAAGCAGCCGCCCGCAAGGTATATCGTCCGCTTGTTCATCGCTCTTTCCTCCTCCGACGCCAGCGCGCCGGCGCTTGTTTTCTCCCTCATTATACCCCGAAGACCTCTGAAAAGGCAATGCCCACCGCCGTAGAGCGGGAGTCATACGATCCTGTACCCCGCCACCGACAGCGCGGCCAGCGCCCGGTCCAGGTTTTCCGCCTTCACCAGAATGGTGTCGGTGTTGTAGGTCGACACCGCGAACACGCCGATCCGGTGCTCCGCCAGAATGCCGGTCAGCCGGGACAGTATGCCGATCAGGGAAAAGTCCAGCGTTCCCTGGATGCGAAATCCCCGCCAGCCGTCCTCCCGTGCGAGGGTATTGGCCGGCGCGTCCTCCGTCCGGCAGACCAGCGACAGCTCCTCGTCGGTCCTTCCGAGAAAGTAGAATTCCGCGTCGAGGTCGATGTCCGATACCGCAGCCACCTTGCACACGGTCAGATCCTGCGGCAGGATCTTCAGCTCCAGTCCATTCGCGTTCATCGTCTTCTGTCCTCCGTTCGTCCCACCCGCGGCCGGGACACTGCCCTTCGGCCCCGGACCACATCGGGCGCCGTCAATCCATTCCGCACAGGGCGTCCAGGATCTCGCCGGCATCCCCGTCGATGCAGATGGACTGCCCTTCGATCTGCTCCGGACAGAATGCCTCCTCGTAATTCAGGCAGGCGTACACCGCCTTCGGGTTCTTCGCCGTCCTCGCCCAGAACGGATACTTGATGATGACCGGGGTGTTGGACCCCACGCCGATTTCCAGATAGAGCGTATGCCGCGCCTCATTTCTGCGGAGGAATTCCGCATACGCGGCAGAGGCCCTGTGCCAGCCCTCGTCCTCCACGAAGGATTCGTCGGCGCGAAGGTTGGTGGTCACGGGCGATCCGTCGTCCGGGCATTTGGGGATCAGGCCCGTGGGAAGCGCCATGGCGACGCCGCCCTGCGGAATCTGAAAGATGCCGTTCGCATCCCGGACAAAGCCCTGCGCCTCCATGGCCTGCATGACCCATTCCTCGTTGTCATAGGTCTTCCCGCTGCCCGGGTTCACGCTTTGAAACAGGCCGTAGTCGCCCTGCGTGTAGAACAGCCGCGCCTTGTCAAAGCCCGCCCGTTGGAACTGATGGTCCACGTTGGTGGTGATGACGAAGGCGTCCCGGTCCCGAAGGAGCGACAGCAGCTTCGGATAGACCGGCTTCGGCGCGTCGACATAGCGGTTGTAGTAGATGTGCCTCGCCCACCACGCCCAGCGCGTCTCCTCGTCGGGAAACGGATAGAAGCCCCCGGTGTACATGTCCCGGATGCCGAACCGCGCGGCGAAATCGCCGAAGTAGCGCTCGAACCGCTCGCCGGAATAGATCAGTCCGGCAGCGGTGGACAGCCCTGCGCCCGCGCCGACGACGATGGCCTCCGCACGTTCCAGCTCGCCTTTCAATCGCCGGAGCTGCGCTTCCCGGCTGCCGATTCCGCGGGAAGCGCCGGGCCCGAAGCCGCCCAGCGCGGACAGGCCTTCCTGGATCGTCTCCAGATAGCCGTTCGGCCGATCATTGAAGCTGTCGTTCATAGAGCTCCCGGTCCTCGTCCTTGAAGACATTGAAGATCACCCTTTCCATGGCGTTTGGATGCGCAGCCAGCCAGCCGGCAACGGTCTGCACCGCGATCTCTGCCGCCCTCCCATTGGGGAAGCGAAAGACGCCGGTGGAGATGCAGCAGAAGGCCACCGTCTTCAGTCCGTTCTCCAGACACATCTCCAGCACGTTTTGGTAGCACGCCGCCAGCTCCTCCTCCAGGCGCTTCGTCAGCGCAGCCCCGACGATCGGGCCCACGACGTGAATCACCTTTTTCGCCGGGAGGTTGTACCCCTCCGTCAGCATCGGGACGGCCGTTGGCTGTTCGTAAGTCTCACCCCAGCGAAGGCGCAGCCGGCGCATCTGCCGGTCGCACTCGGCGCGCAGCTGAATGCCGGCGAAGGAGTGGATGCAGTTGTCAATGCAGGTGTGCATGGGGACAAAGCAGCCCAGCATCTGGGAGTTGGCCGCGTTCACGATCGCGTCGACGGCGAGCCTCGTGATGTCGCCCTGCCAGATGGACATGCCGTCCCGCAGGACGGGGATGTCCTCGGGAGCGACGACGCCCTTTTCCCTGGCTCGACCTTGCAGGTATTCGTCCTGCACCCGGATCGCCTCCGGCGACATGGCCCGCGGCATGCGGATGTTCATCAGCGACCGAAGCAGCCTGCGCTTGCCCTCCGCGTCCTTCGGCGTCTCCAGCTCCCGATATTCCCCGGAATCCTCCTTGAACGCCTCCACCAGGTAGTTCAGCCGCTGTTCCTGCGACAGGGTATCCCGCATGCGCTCTCCCTCCCCGCTTCACCTTTGTGCCGACCCCGCGCTCAGCCTCCCGGAAAGAGGCGGGAAAGAAAGTCGCGAAGCCTGTCCACCGTCGTCGTTTGGATGCCCTCCAGAATGTCTTGCATCTCACCGACGGCGTCGACGTAGTGCTCCGGGAATGCGTTGTCGCCGACGGCAAAAACGGTCGTGCCATCCGTGAAGGCGATCTCCAGCCGGAAGCCTTCGCCGTCCAGCACGTCGTCCCGGAATCCCTGGAAGCCGTCCCATTGGAGCACATCGTACTTCTCCACCACCCGGTTCAGCGCCTCCACGGGCGCGCGGCCGATCTTCCGCGCGGCCCCGTCGTTCACGGAGATCCGGTATTCGCCCTCCAGCATAAAGATCTCATAGGAATCAAAGGCGATTTCGCCGTGGCGGGCCAGTTCAAACCGGGCAATCTCCCGCGCCGGGGCCAGCGTCACGTTCAGCGCGTCGTCCACCGTGACGGTGTAGCGGGTTTCGGAGCCCTCCATCAGCGGCGAGGTCATGGACACGGTCATCTGCGTCGTGCCGGGCTTCCGCCCCGTGAAGATGTAGCGGAGGGTGTATTCGGAACCCGGGGCTTCGATCTCCGGTTCGGACCCGTCCTGCCGCGCTTCGCAGGTGCAGGCCACGATCTCCGGGTCGTCGATCGAAATCCGGTATTCCGCACCGCTGCCGCCAAAGGAGGAAAGCTCGAGCTCCGCCGCGTGGGCGGCCAAGCTGAGGCAGAACAACACCGCCAGCAGCACGCACAGGATTCGCTTCATGTTTTTTTGCCCCTTTCCTTCCGGGCCGATCCCCTGGCCTTCTGTCAAATCAATTCGGAGGGAGCGCCGTACCTGCCGCCTTCGTTCGATACGGTATAAATGGCGCAGTTCCCGATGTACTTCGACCAATACGCCCCGTTGGAACCGGGGGTCAGGACCTCCAGGAGGCCCTTCATGGCGATGGCGTGCGTGGAGATCAGGATGTCGCCCCGGCACTGCCGCAGGTCCTCCAGGAAGGCGCCGGCCCTGGCCACGACCTCCGCCAGCGGCTCCATGCCCTCCGGCGCCGGAACATGGGCGAAATCGCCGAAAAAGGCGAGAACTTCCGGGGCCGGAGTGCTGAGATCCATGCCCTCGTAGGGGCCGTAGTCCATCTCGATCAGCCGATCGTCCTTCTCCACCGCCGCGCCCGGCGCGAGGATTTGCGCGGTCTGAACCGCCCTGACCAGCGGGCTGGAAAAGACGCGGTCAAACGCCACGCCCCCGGCCTTCAGCCGACGCGCCGCGGCCTCCGCCTGGGCGACGCCCTGCGCGTTCAGCGGATGGTCGCTTCGGCCCTGGAGGACGCGGCGGTTGTTCAGCTCCGTCTGCCCGTGCCGAACGATGTAGATCATCGCCCGCTCCTCCTATCCCCGCACGAGCGGGGCGCTGTACTCCTCGTTGATCTCCCGGAGCTCCTTTTGCCCGTCGATATACGGCTGGTAGAGTGCCTCGGTGCGCCCACCGCCGCGATTGTCGCAGCCGGAGCAGAATTCGCAGTCGATGCCGCACCCGCCCCACAGCGCCTCGTGGACGATGCGAATGCGCTCCTCCCGCGTGGTGTCCTTGATCAATATGGATTTCATACTCTCCTGTCCTCCACTTCCACGATTTCGCCCACAAACATCCAGTGAGGACGCCAGTTGCGATAGATGCCGCTGTTGATCTCGTCCGCCAAACCTTTCCGTTGAAACTCGCCCTGGTACAGCTTGCGGCAGACGAACGTCAGGTTTGCCTCCTCGAAGGTCACGCCGCCCGCCAGCGCCTTCGGCGTCAGGCCCGCGGCAGCCACCTTGTTCCCATCGCGCCCGGAGTGTGCGCCGAGATAGCCCAGCGCCCTGCGGTACGTCTCCGGGAAGAAATCGACGGTGAACGTGTCGCACGCCTTCATGAATTCCCAGGTGTAGCGGTCCGGATTGATGTACACCGTGGCGATGGCCCGGCCGCGGCCCGGCCCGCCCCAGATGGTTCCCAGGCTGCCCCAGGCGATGGTGCAGGTGTTGTAATGGCCGATGTCGCCCGCGGTCGCCAGCGCCCACTGGTTGTTGAACATGTCGAATACCTTGTATTCCTTCTCCTCAAACGGCTTCACGGCTTCCATCCTCCTCTCCGTGCCGGGTGCCCGCGCCTTCACCGTCCCGTTTGCCGCGCTTCCTCTATGGCTATCGTCACGTTCCCGTTTCCGAGCAGGCGCTCCATCTCGTCGGTGGGCAGGTCCACGTGCCCCAGCCGGGTGTACGCCCAGGCGTTGGAACCGTAGAAGATGACGATCTGGTTCCCCGAATACAGCACGATGTCTCCGGACGCCGTGGTGGTCTGCGCGTCGTCCCGCGCGATGGTCCGGCCAATCGGCCCCACCTGCTCGAATCCGCCGTACATGGACATGTGGATCGTCAGAGGCAGCAGCTCCCTCAGCGCCGCCACCGACGCATTCTCCTCCCAGGTCACGGGCACCTCGGTGCCGTCGATCGTCAGCCGCATCGCGCTCTCCCCCCGTTCGTCCAGGCCGCCCGTTTCGGCGCTGCCCAGGATTTCCTCCATCGCGTCCATCGCCGGAAAGTAGTCCTCCGGATACGCATTGGTCCCCCGCGCCAGGATGTGGGTGCCGTCCATCAGCCGGATCTCCAGCCAGAAGTCCTCGCCGTCGGGCACCCCGATCTTGGATTCACTGAAGCCGTCCCACCGGGCGAGGTCGTAGTCCTCCACCACCCGCATCAGCGAATCCATCGAGGCGCCGTCGATGGCCTGCTCCTCTCCGTCGTTCACCGACACGCGGTAGCCGTCCTGTTCATGGGTGATACGATAGGTATCGTAGTCGATTTTTCCGCTCCGATACAGGAAAAATGTGGAGATCGCCCGCTGCGCGGTCAGCGTCACGTGCAGCGCCTCGTCCACGGTCGCCGTGTAGACGGCGTCGTCGTTTTCCAGGTTCGGAGAGCGGCCATAGACCGCCACCGAGGTGGTTCCCGGCTTCAGACCGGTGAACGTCAAGACTTCGGCGTAGGAGGCGCCGTCCTCCACCTCGGGATCGCTGCCCCCGTAGTCCCATTCCGCGGTGCCGGAGAGAATGGAAGGGTCCTCGATCTCAAAGGAGTACACATACCCGCCGCCCTCGAAGGAGAGAAAGGTCAGCACGGCCTGCGCATCGGCGCTCTCCGCCGCGCAGACGGTCGCGCCGATGCAGAGCAGCACCGCCAGGAGCAAGGAAAAACCGCGTTTCATTCAGAGCCCTCCTTCCGCAAATCGTCGTCAATTCTGTCTGCAGGTTCCTCCGGGCCGCGCGCCCGTCATCGCCCGTCGTCCTGTTCGGCCCTGCGGTTCAGCTCCGCCTCGATCCGGTTCAGCGTGCCGAAGAACCGGCGGGTGGCGACCGCCGGGCCGAACAGGAGAAGCCCGAAGGTGTTCCAGCCGAACATGTGCCACCACGACGTGTGCGGCCCCTCGATCCCCAGCGCGAGCGCCTTTGCCTTCAATTCTTCGGCGATCCTCGCCATCCAGACGAGGGTGTAGAGGAACAGCGTCGGGATGCCCAGCAGGTAGGCCTTCCAATAGCGCTGCGTCCTGCGGCCGAGGATTTCATCCAGTTCGTCCTGCAGGCCGCCGAGGGGCATGTAGGCCAGGAAGAACAGCCCGGCGGTGCAGAAATCGATGAATCCCAGCCAGAAGCCGGGCCGCTGCGTGCGCCTGAATCTCAATTCCGTCTGCTCCTCTTAGCCGCCTCTTCGCGCTGGCGGCAGAGCTCCGCCCAGCTCGGCATCCTGGCGAGCGTCTCCGACAGCTCCCTGAGCGCCCCGGGAATATCGATGTTTTGCGGGCACACCGCGGCGCACGCCCCGCAGGCGATGCAGGCGGAAGGGCGCTTGTCCTCCGGCAGCGCGTCGAACTGCATGGAGACCGTCATGGATTGGGCGAACCGGACGTCGTTGTAGGCGTGGATCAGCATCGGGATATCCAGCCCCATCGGGCACCCGTCGCAGCAGTACCGGCAGCGGGTGCAGGGCAGCGCGTCCTTCAACCCCTCGGCGATGCGCTCCAGCAGCGACGCCTCCGCGTCACTCTGCGGCAGTCCGCCGGAGAAGGTCGCCACGTTGTCCACCATCTGCTCCATCGCTGACATGCCGGACAGCACCATCTTCACATTGGGCAGCCTCTGCAGCCAGCGGAAGCTCCACGCCGCCGTGCTCTCGTCCGGGCGCAGCGCCCTCAGCCCGGCCTCATCCGACTCGTCAAGCGTCGCAAGCCTGCCGCCGCGCAGTGGCTCCATCACCCACACGGGGATGTTTCTCGCGGTCAGCAGGTCGTACTTGGCCCTCGCGTCCTGCAGGGTCCAGTCGAGGTAGTTCAGCTGGATCTGGCAGAATTCCATGCTGTCCCCCGCGTAGTCGAGGAACTTTTCCAACGTGTCCGGACGGGCGTGGCTGGAAAAGCCCAGATGGCGGATGCGCCCCAGGCGCTTTTGCTCCCGGAAGTAGTCGAGGATCCCCCATTTCGGGTCGGTGTACACCCCAAAGGAATTCTCATAGACGTTGTGCAGCAGATAGAAATCAAAGCAGTCCACGCCGCACTTTTTCAGCTGTTCCTCAAAGATCTCGGCCGGGTTGTAGCTCGCCGCGATCTGATGGCCCGGATACTTGTTCGCCAGCAGCCACCGGTCCCGGGGATGGCGCCTCAGCGCCTTCCCGATGGCGATCTCGCTCAGCCCGCTGTGATAGGGCCAGGCGGTATCGAAGTAGTTCACGCCCTGCGCGATGGCGTAGTCCACCATCCGCTGCAGCTCCGCCTCGTCGATGGCCTTGTCCGCCGTGAGCGGCTGCCGCATGCACCCAAATCCCAGCCGGGACAGCCTTTCGCCGCAAGCCTCATTGTACTGCATGGAATTGTCCTCCATTCCCCTGTCGTCGGTATTCGGCGCATTTGCCGTTCCCGGAAGGAAGCCGCGTTATCGATCCAGCCCTCCGCGACGGTTCCGGTTCCCAGGCCGAGCCTGCCGGCCGCGCTGCGGACGGCAATCTTTGCGCCCGGTGCGCCTTTGAAAAATAACCCCTTATTCTTTTTCGCCGCGTCCGCCGCCTTTTCCTGCTCAACGAAAATCGATGAGGGGCGTTCATCCAGGTGGGAAACAAGCCCGGAACGGATGCTGCGCAGTCGAAAAAAAGGTCCCATGTCCGGCGCGATGTGCTTCCGGCATGGGCTTTTGCTTGTTCTGCCGTCCGTTACCACACGAACGGGAGGATCTTGTATCGAACCCTCCGCTTGTATTCGGCGTACCCCGCCAGCCCCCGCTCCAGCACCTGCTCCTCATTGCGCATGCGCCGGGCGATGATCGGGATATAGGCCAGCAGGATGACAAAGGAGATCGGCGACCCCAGAACCAGGGGCATGGACAGAAACAGCAGCAGCGTGCTCATGTACATCGGGTGGCGCACGACGCCGTACAGGCCCGTGTCGACGACCCGCTGGTCCTTCTGCACCTCCACCGTCCGGGAGAGCCAGGCGTTCTCCCGCAGCACCTCGGCGTACAGCAGGTAGCCCAGCAAAAACACGCCCGTTGCGACCCAGGACACCGCGTCCGGCAGGATGATCCAGCGAAAGCGGAAATTCAGCCCCGCGACGACGAACGCCGCCAGGAACATGAGCGCGCTGAGCAGGATCACCTGCCGCTGTTCCCCCTGCTCCTCCCTTGCGTTCAGGCGCTTTTGGAGGAGCTCCGGCGACCTTCGCAGCATCACGAGCCCGGCGGCAAACATGGGAACGAACAGGATCCCCATCAGCAGCCAGCCCTGCCGCCACATGAGCGTCCCCGCGGGCAAAAACAGCAGCAGCCCCAGCAGCGCAACTCCGCCCAGGAACCGCACGATCGCCTGTTTCAGCAATTTCGCATGCATATTGCTCACTCCTGTCAGCAGCAATCCGTCGGGCGTCGCAGGAACGCCCCGATGCTGGCCATGGTTGTCTCCAGCGTCCGCAGGTCGCGCAGCACGTCCCCGGTCTCCAGGGAGTGGTTGGCGCCTTCGGTCAGGGCGAGCGGAATGCCCCGCTCCCGGCAGGCCGCGAGAATCGCGCCGGTCTCCGCCCAGGGATCGGCGGTGCCGTGAAAGGCAATGGCGTTCCCCCGCACAAACGGGAACGTCTCCGCCAGCGGCGTGAGCAGGACGCTTTGAACCGCCAGTCCTCGTTCCTGCGCATACTTTGACGCCACGATGGTTCCGATGCTCTTGCCGATGAACAGGATCTCCCGACAGTCCGCCCAACGCACCGGCGAAAGCATTTCTTCGGCCTGGGACCACGCGATCTCCAGGCACGCGCGCATCTTTTCCCCGTCGCCGCGCACCTTCTCCGGGAAGCCCGCATAGGGCACGGGCAATACCGCATAGCCGGCGGCCTTCGCGAGCTTCGCGGAGTAGTACAGCAGGGGTTTGTCGCAGTGGTAGCCGATGCCCGGAAACAGCACCGCCAGTCGCCTATCGTCCATCGGTTTCTCCTTTATAGCGGTTGATCCCGCCGATGCTCCGGACCCGGCTGTACCCGCGCCGTTTGAGGATGGCCGCGGCCCGGGCGCTCCGGCTCCCCCGCAGGCAGTAGAGGAACAGCGGCCTGTCCGCGGGCAGGTCCGCCCCTCCGAGGGTCGACAGCGGCACATTTATTGCGCCGGGGATGTGTCCGGCGGCGAACTCCTCCGGCTCCCGCACGTCGACGAGCAGAGCCCCTTCCGTCCTCCGGCATTCCTCCAGGCCTTTGTTGATGTTTGAGAACAGCAGCATGGCTCATTCCCTCCTGTCCGCCCCGGAAGGGTCCTTCACAAACGCGTCGATCTCCCGCTGCAGCAGGCGAAACACGTTCGCGAGCAGATACCCGTCCGCGATGGCGTGGTTGAGGCGCACGCTCACGGGCATCATGAGCCGGCCGTTCTCCTCCCGGTACCTGCCCCAGTTGACGATGGGCGCGAAGAACAGGTGGCCGTCCGGGAGCTCGATGTTCAGCGAATCGTAGGACAGCCAGGGAATACTGGAGGCGTCAAACCAATTGGGATGGTTGGCCGCGTCCAGTCCGTATTCCCGGGTCGCCTTGGCGCGCTCGATGTCCGCGCAGGCGTTGGCATAGAAGGTCCCGTAGTCCTCGCTGTAGGTCGTATAGACGGACGTGCAGGTCTCCGTGTCCTCGTGGAACACGTACTGCGTGGGATTGATCACGTCGTAGCAGATCAATTCGTCCGTCTGCCAGAGATAGCCCATCCTGTAATCCTCGCGGGAATTCAGCACCTTCGAGAGGATATACAGGAAATTGATGTGGAATTTCGTGCCCGCGCGCCTGGAATGCGCCGCCAGCTCCGTCACGTCGATCCTCGCCGTCATGGAGGTCGAGCACTTGCAGTCCTCGGAAAAGTGGCGGAAGACGCCCTTTCGATAGTAGGTTTCCCGGTCGATCACCCTGTAGCCCATGTGCATTCCCCCTCGCGTGGCCTCGCTAAAACAGATCCAGCGAACTGTCCAGATAGATTTCCTCCCGCACCTTCAGCTGATGCTCCGGCTTCGTCATGTAATAGAGCAGGAATTCCAGCACGACGGCGCTGCCCAGGCTTCGCCCCTCGATCTTGAAGTGGGAAAAGCCGTTCGGCAGCCAGACCCTTTGAATGTCCCCGATGCCGATGAACCCCGGATTTCGCATGGCGTCGGAGAAGCGATAGCCCCTGTCGGCGTCCGGAGACGCGCAGACGTGCTCCGCGCAGTCCTCGCCCAGGTTCTTCCGGCTGACGTTTTCGTAGCACGCCCGCCGGTCAGGACAATCGAACCAGCAGCATTCGTTGCACAGAAACTCCACCTTCTGCTTCCGGCGCTCCGGCAGCGCGAACAGCCTGGCCCGTTCCCTGTTCAGCCGGAAATCCGGCACCACAAAGCGGAACTCCGGGCGGTCCAGCTCGGCCTCGAACGACGCGAATTCCCGCAGCACCTTGGTCGTCGAGGAGACGAAATACAGCCCCGGATACCTCTCGCGAAGGCAGTGCAGCAACAGGTCCGAGTGGAGAATCACACCGCTCGGCACTCCTCCGTTTTTCTCAAACAGCGCGCACAGGGCGTTGCACTTTCGGTCGGAGAGGTGCTCCTCCCGCAGCAGGGAATTGCTGAAGGTGAGCCGCGCGGAGATCCCGTATTCCCGCGTCAGCGCCGCAGCGTCCTCCGGCCGCGCTTCGCCGGAACCGACACGGCCCCCGCCCCAGAGGCAGTCGGCGGGCGCGCCGTAGATGGAGCCGATTTCGCACCAGTCGTAGAAGTATTCCCTGTGCCCGCGAAACAGCGGCAGGAAGGCGCGGTACAGCTCGTAGAATTCAAACAGTCCGGGAAGGTGATAGTAGGCCTTCATTTTTGCATTCGTCCTATCGCAGCGTTTCGCTTGATAAACTGGAATTTGTTTATAGCTTGTCCATCATATGAAAGTACTCAAAGAATTTACTGAATGCAGCATCCTCACCTTCGTGACGGATAATCAGGGCTTCCCAATTCAGTGAGTCAAAATCATTGTATTTCAAAGCAAGGAATGCATTCATTTTCTCATTTAAGCTGGCTTCTCCATCATCCCGGTTTTCCTCTACTGCCATTTGCCATCCGTTTAAGAAATGGAACAAGTATCGAATGTTTGCTTCGTTGCCAAAATATAGTTCCGGTCTTGTTTCAATCCTTGACAACAGATCCTTCATCCGATTGTTGAGTGGTTTGTTCAGGGATTTCCGCATTTCCTCTACGAAGACTTCATATAAATCCATATAATTCCCCCACAAATCCCGATCTGTCGCCCGCCATTTCGTGCAGCCGTCAATCGCCTACCGAAATGAGGAACCGCAGCATGCGCTCCTTGTAGTCCGGCGCGAGGTCGTACACCGCGTGCCCATAGCCGTCATACATGTAAAGCTCGCCATCCTTCACACGCTCCGCGATGCGCGCGGAGGCCTCCCCGCCCAGCACCCGGTCGTCCGTGGAGCCGAGCACCAGCACCGGACAGGCGATCTTATCTAACTCGGCTTCGACATCAAAGCCCCGCAACCCCTCCGCCAGGATGACAAAGCGGTTCAGATCCTCGTCGGTCACGGTCTCCGCGGCGGCGAGCAGCAGCGCCCGCGACTGTTCAAACACGTTCTTCGGATAGATGGCCTCTCCGAAGGCCAGATAGAGCGCCGCCGCGTCCCCGGCCTTCGCCAGCCGGATCCAGTTTTCCACCGCCCGGGTTTGCGCCTCGGTCACCCGGGCCGACGTGGAGCCGAGGATCAGCCGCCGCACCAGCTCCGGATGCTCCATCGCGATCTCCATGGCCATCATGCCGCCCTGGGAAGCGCCGAAGAGGCACACGGGACCGAGCCCCAGGGCGCGGAACGCCTCCGCCGTGTCTCGCGCCATGTCCTGCACAGGGTAGGCGTCGGGCAGCTCGTTCCTGCGCTCGAAGACGTAGATCGTGAAGTCTTCCGCCAACGGCTGGTACGCCTGCGCGACGGCGTCCGCCAAGCCCATGACCCTCTGCACGCTGAGCCCCGGAAGGATCACCAGCGGCTCCGCTCCGTGACCGAACCGGCAATAGTCCATCGTAAAATCGTCCGTTTTGATGGTCTCAACCCGCATATGTGTACCCCTTTTCCTTCCCTTCGCCGGTTTCGCCCTTCCACGCGGCCTTCTGCACAAGGCAGGTGCACACCCTGGAAAACGGCATATTCAACACATTCATCTGCAATACTCTCCATAGCACCATTGGGCGATCTTCTGGATCAGTTCCACCGGCAGCTCCCGATCCCAGGGAATTCTAATTGTCCCCTTGCTGATATCGCAATCCTTCAGTTCCTCCGCAAACACTGCCGTCGCCTCGCCGCCGGGATACAGGCCGAGGTGCTTCTTCGACGCGGCGAAGTGGATGATATTCCTGCCCTTCCAGAAGGTGGGCATCGACCAGGACATGCGCTCCTCCGCCTCCGGGATGGCGGCGCGGAGAATCGCTCGGATTTCCCGCAATCGCGGCTGAACGGCCGCTTCCTGCGAATCTATGTATTCGTCAACCGTATTCGGCTTGCCGCAGTAGTGCTGCTGCTCCTGCCGGGCAAACGCGCGGCCGCATTTGGGACACTTCCACATGGTTTATCCCTCCATTGTCAACTGGTACAGGTATTCTCCACCGAATGGGAGAAGTCCTGCCTGGCCAATCCATTCCGCTCTCCGCCGTTCGCCGGAATGTCGATGCGCTCAGCCTGAAGATGCCCGGTCTCCTCTTGGCGGGCTGTGCCCGCTCCCATTCGCCGCCGCCTTTCTGCCCGCTTTCCTTGCGTCATTGATCCATGCGCACGGAAAGCGCCTTGATCCTGCGAACGGGAAGCTGTTAGTCGCTTACTCTCACAAAAGAAACGGAATCTATTTGAAGGTACTTTTTCTGATGACGTGAAATAGAAAGTGTGAGTTCATATTGTTCTACGGTTCCATCGCCAAGTGTGCATTGAAATTCCATAGCACCTTCTCCGCCATCCAATGCGATTATATGGAATTCGATTTCACTTTTCTCTATTATAGCATAATACTCATATGACTACCTTTCAAGACATTGCAACAATAATCCAACGCAGATCCAACACAATTTCTGAGTTGGATCCGCGTTGGAATGTCCATCATTCGTATTTATCCTGCGCAATGTATTACTGAAGCTCATCAATGTCGCAAGGGAACCCTCAGTCCATCTTATCAAGTAATTCATTCGCCCCGTTTCCTGAGGCTCCGGTTGATGGCCTGCATCATCAGGTTCTGATGGATGCTGCTGTTCGGGAAGCAGCCCGTGTTCTCGATCAGCGCCCCGACCCTTGCCCGCACGCCAGGGTCGGTGTACTTTTTTCCAAATAATCTGATCTTCCCGCCGCTGGGCACCAAGTGACCGCAGATCAGCTTTTCCGTGGTGGATTTCCCGCTGCCGTTTTCCCCGATGAAGCCGTAGATGGCTCCCACCGGCACGGTCATGTTCAGTCCGTCCAGCGCGTACAGCCCGCGGAAGGATTTCTTCAGGCCTTGGATTTCGATTGCGTTCATTTTCTTCTCTCGTCAGGCGTGTGCAAGAACAGGCTCCATGACCGCCGCCTTGACGAAGTGTGTTTTCACCTTCCCGGTCTCGATCAGCCATTCAGGCCGTGCTCCCGCACGGCGTCCAGCACCGCCTGGGTGGCCAGCGCCTTGGACTGGCTGTAGCAGTCTTTAAGCACGCTGTCGTCGAAGTGATCCACCTCTCGGATGGGCTGTCCCTTGGGGCGCTCCGGGATCGCGCCGGTAGAGCTGACGTACACCAGCTTTCTACACTCCGGGTGCATGAGGCACTGGTCAATGATGGTATAAATATCATCCTTATAGTTACAGATCACCCGCACACCGGCCACGTCGTACAGCATTTCCTCGATAGCTTCGACGATGAAGGGTTTGCCTTTGCGATTCAGCTTGTCGATAATGTCGTTTGGGGCTTTCCCCTTGGAACGATTGTATTATCGCACTGCTCCCTTGAATGAAGCTGAAAAGGATTATGAACA
>JAFWBZ010000076.1 GCA_017537105.1 Clostridia bacterium
CCGAGGCGGAAGCGAGCGTTACGGCCCAGCGGTTTACCCACGACCAGGTCATGAAACGCCTGCGCGGAAGGCTGAAGCCGGAAAGCGGCGGGGAGCATGTATAGCGTGGTCTACCTGCCGGGTGCCCTTCGACAACTGGAGGACATCACCGATTACATCGCCTTTGAACTGCATGCGCCGGAGGCCGCCGCCGCTTTCATCGACGCGGTGGATGCCGTCGCCTCAAGCCTGCGGGGAAACCCCTACCGCCATCCGATATACCATTCGGCCTTTGCCATACCGGCAGAGATCCGTTTCGTGCCCGTCAGGCGCTACAACCTCTATTACAGGGTTTGCGAAGAGACGAAAACCGTCGAAGTGTGGAGAATACTGCATCAACTACAGCAACAGGAGAGACGATTTCCATGAATAAACTGGTACAGATCACCCCCAGGGACATGGTGGCCGTGGCGCTGCAACCGCTGCGTGCGGGCGAAGCGGCGTCCTACGGCCCGGGTGAGGTCGCCCCGCTGAGCGACATCCCCATGGGCCACAAGGTCGCGCTGCGTGACATCCGCGCGGGCGAGGCGGTCATCAAGTACGGCTTCCCCATCGGCAGGGCCACCGAGGACATTCCCCGGGGCGGCCATATCCACACCCACAACCTGCGCACCGGGCTGTCCGGCGCGCTGGAGTACGAATACCACCCCTCTCATCCGGCGCCCGCGCCCCGGGAGGCGGCCACATTCATGGGCTATCCCCGCGAAGCGGGCAGGCCGGGCATTCGCAACGAGCTGTGGATCATCCCGACCGTCGGGTGCGTCAACGACAACGCCCAGGCGCTGGCGAAGCTGGCGCAGAAATACGTGGGCGGTTCGGTCGAGGGCGTCCACGCCTTCTCCCACCCCTACGGCTGCTCCCAGATGGGCGGCGACCAGGAGAACACGCGCCGGGCGCTGGCCAACCTGGCCGCCCATCCGAACGCGGGCGGCGTGCTGCTGTTGGGCCTGGGCTGCGAAAACAGCGGCATCGGGGAGATCCTGCCCCTCATGGACGAGCACGATCCCGAGCGCCTGCGCACGCTGGTGTGCCAGGACGTGGAGGATGAGATCGAAGCCGGCATGGCGCTGATCGAGGAGCTGGTCCAGCGGATGCGCCGGGACGTCCGGGTGCCCTGTTCCGCCAGCGAGCTGGTGGTCGGACTCAAGTGCGGCGGCTCCGACGGCCTGTCCGGCATCACCGCGAATCCCACCATCGGCGTGTTCTCCGACATCCTGACCGCCATGGGCGGCAGCACGATCCTCACCGAGGTGCCGGAGATGTTCGGCGCGGAGACCATACTGATGGACCGCTGCGCGGATGAGGCGCTGTTTGAAAAGACCGTCCGATTGATCAACGACTTCAAGGGCTATTTCGAGAGCCACCACATGCCCGTCTACGAAAACCCCTCCCCCGGCAACAAGGCGGGCGGCATCACCACGCTGGAGGACAAGGCGCTGGGCTGCACCCAGAAGAGCGGCGCCGGCCCGGTGAAAGGCGTGTTGAAGTACGCCGAGAAGGTGCATAGCCAGGGGCTCA
>JAFWBZ010000077.1 GCA_017537105.1 Clostridia bacterium
CGCGCTCGCCGGCAGACAGCGTGCCGATGACCTCGGCGCCCGTCGACCAGCTCGCATACACCGCTGCCTGCTCCTCTTTGACGTACAGATACCTCGTTCCGTTCACATGGCGGACCGTTCCGTCCACTGCGTCCTCCTGGCTGCCCTCCGCTTCGGAAGCGCTGCTCAGCGCCTGAATGCATCGAAGCGGCAGGAAGCCTTCCTGACCGTCCTGCGTGCGCACCCGCGCCCAATCCTGATTGTAGGAGAGGACCTTCACCAGCGTGCCCAGATACAGCACCTGATCCGACTCGGAAAGGTCGCTGCCCGCGATGTAGAGCGGGCTGTCCTGCCGCAGCTGGCCAAACAGGTCCGACGCAGCGACGATGACTCCGTCATCCTCCTGCGCTTCCGGCGCAGGCGTGGCGGCCGGCTCCTCCTCGCGCTCCTCGATGCGAATCGCATCGAGCGGCACATAGCCCATAAACCCGTTGTCGGTCTCTACCAAGGCCCATTCCCCGCTCCACGCAAAGACCTGCATATCGCTGCCGCTCTTCATGGTGTCCATGGCATTCGCGTGCGCCGCGGGCAGCTGAAGCACGGCCTCCTCCCGCAGCGCGACGGCATAGGTCGCCTGCTCCGGCCACACCACGGTGCTGTCCTTGGGCGTATAGGATTCCAGCCGATCCGACGGAATGTAGCCATACTTGCCGCCGAAGCCCACGGCGGCCCAATCGCCCTGCACCCCGTAGACGTCCACCACCGCGCCCGCCGCCGCCGTGGCTGTGACCGACGCGGCGCCCTCCGGGGCGCTGTGCAGATCCGTCCTGTCTGAAAGGCGAGCTGTGGCTACGGGCGTCTGCTCCGGCCGCGGCGTCGCAGCCGACTCGCTTCGGGCCGAGTCGGACAGCTCCAGGATCTTTCCGGTGGTTCCGGGATAGTAGAACTTCAAAATCTCTCCGGCCGACATGCCGTAGGCGGAGGCCATGACCTGCGCGCCGCGCTGGCTCATGCCGACGCCGTGCCCAAAGCGCCGAAAGCTGACGTTGAAGGCTCTCTCGGTCTCCGTCACCCACACCGTCTCGTTGTCCTCCGGGTTGATGCTCAGCCCGTACCACTCCTCAAACGCGCCGTATGTGGGAATGCTGACGGACAGGCTGCCCGTTCGGCTTTCGCCGCCGACGGTGCCGGTCAGCGCCAGCTTGAACGTCAGCGATCGGTAGACGCGGCTCGGCGAGGCGTAGCGCGAATCGCAGGCGGTGACGCTCTCAATGCCATCGACATGGACATCCGCAGGATCGATGCCCTTGGCCTCCAGCTGCGCTGTGAGGTCGTCGATCAGAGCCTGCTTCAGCGCCCCATTCAAGCCGCTCAGATCCTTGTTGATCGTGGCGGTCCGAACGGTTCCGGAGCTCTCCAGGTCATAGGGGTCGTCCTGGACCACGGAGTAGCTCAGCGAGGTGCCCCAGGCGTTGGCCGTCGATTCCGTCTGGCCCCCGTTGGAGGCACAGTAGTAGCACTGGGCCAGCGCGTTTCCGCTGTAGAGCACGGCGCCGCGGGTCTTGTCCACCGCCTTCACGACATTGGCGTAGTCGGAGGCGGCGCTGTAGCCGCGGAAAACCTGATCGGCGGTGGTATCCGTGACGTCGTAGGCCGCGCTGCCGCGGGTCGCCTTCTTGCGCAGCACATAGGTGCGCGCGGCGACGGCCTGGGCCTTGAGCGCCTCAAGGCCGCTGGAGGGCGGCATCTCATAGCCCACCACGCCGTAGAGATAGTCCTCCACGAAGATGTTCAGGATCGTGCCAATCACGCCGCCGGAGGCAGAAAAGCCCAGATCGCCGCAGAACCGGTTGGACAACTCCGGCTGGAGGAATCGCACACCCTGCTTTCCCGATCCCCCGCGGATCAGCCTGGCCGTCGTTCCCAGCTCCGCGCGCCTTTTCCCCACGGACAGGACCAGCTGATCGCCCTCCGCCGAAACCGTCGCCCGCTCGTCGGCGCCGATTCGCAACGTGGGATCAGAAGCCAGATAGTAATCGCAATCGGCCACCAGCGTCAC
>JAFWBZ010000078.1 GCA_017537105.1 Clostridia bacterium
CAGGGTCTATCCCGCAATGGGGTTCGACGAGATCTACTTCGAGGACGATCTGGAGTGGGACGGCCGCGTGCGGGGCTATGTCTCGGACAGCGCTTTCGTCCACCAGGTCATCCACCTGTTCGAATCCAGATCGGCGGGCGCGCCGATATTCCTCTTTGGCGTCACCATGCAGAACCACGGCGGGTATGCCGTGGAGGGTTTTGATCCCATCGTCCACATTGAGGGGCTGAACATTGACTGCGGTGAAGAGGAACAATATCTCTCCCTGGTCAAGCTCACCGACGACGCAATCCAGGAACTGATTGACTACTTTCGCGGCGTGGACGAGGATGTAGAGATCATCTTTTTTGGAGATCACCAGCCGGGCTTGACCCTTGGGTTTTACAACGGAATACATCTGCAAAATGCTGGTATGAAGTATATCGTGCCCTACGTGATATGGAAAAACCATGACGGCACCGAGGAGGAGACCGACCTGACCAGCGCGAACCTCTTGCCGGTGCGTATGCTTCGGGAGGCGGGGGTGTCACTGCCGCCCTACTACCAATTTCTGGAGCACTTCGGAGAGACGGTTCCCGCCATTTGTGCCAGAGGTTATCAATATGGCGGAAGCATTCATCTCAAGGGTGATGTGCCTGACGAGACGTCTGGGGCGCTACTGAGAGACTATGATATTTTTCAGTATGCCAATGTTTTCGACAAGGAAGCGGACGACGAATGGTTTGAGGGCGCGTCTGCTGCAGATCAATAAGGAGTTAAGCTATGACCTTTGACCAGTTTACCCTGTCCAACGGTTTGCGCATCATCGGCGAGCGAATCGACCACTTCCGTTCGGTCTCCGTCGGGCTTTGGCTCGGCGCGGGCTCACAGTACGAGGCCCTGACGGAGGCGGGTCTGAGCCACTTTCTGGAGCACATGGTGTTCAAGGGGACGGCGAAGCGCTCTGCCCGGCAGATCGCCGAGGAGATGGACGCCGTGGGCGGACAGCTGAACGCATTTACCGCGAAGGAATGCACCTGCTTCTATGCCAAGGTGGTGGACGAGCACCTGCGGCTGGCGATGGACGTGCTGGCGGACATGGCGACGGCCCCCGCCTTTGATCCGGTGGAGCTCAACAAGGAAAAGGGCGTGGTGATCGAGGAGATCAACATGGCCGAGGACACGCCGGAGGACGTGGCGAGCGAGCTGATCATGCTGGCCCACTACGGCGATCAGCCGCTGTCCCGCCCGATTCTCGGCACTGCGCCGCAGATCCAGGACTATCAGAGCGGGGACCTGCGTCGATACTGGAAGCGCATGTACCGGCCCCAGAACGCCGTGCTGGCCATCGCGGGGCACTACGACTGGGACGCTGTGCGGGCCATGGCCGAAGAGTTTCTGGGCGGCTGGGCGCCCGAGGGCTTCGATCGCAGGGAGTGCGTGACGCACCCGGTTCCGCCCACGCTGCTGGTGCGGGAGAAGGAGATCGAGCAGGTGCACATCTGCCTGGGCTATCCGGCGATTCCCATGGGGGACGATCGGGGATTCGAGCTTTCGGTGTTCAACAGCGTCTTCGGTGGGGCGATGTCGTCCCGGCTGTTTCAGAAGATCCGCGAGGACAGCGGCAAAGCCTACAGCGTGTACAGCTATCCCAACGCCTACACCGATTCCGGCATGCTGGCGGTATACGCCGCCACCAACCCGGAATCCGCGGAAGAGGTCGTGGACATGATCCTCAAGGAGGCCTGCGCCATCGCCGAAGACGGCATGACGCGGGAGGAGTTCGCCATGGCGCGCGAACAGATGAAGGCCAGCTACATCATGGGGCTGGAATCCACCTCCGCCCGGATGCAGTCCATCGGCCGAAGACTGCTGCTGCTGGACAAGACCCGGACCGAAGCCGAGACCATCGAGCGCATCGACGCCATCGACTTCGATGCCGCCAACGCGCTCATGCGGGAAACCCTCACCGCGCCGCACTCCGTGGCGCTGGTGGGAAAGAACGTCGAAGCCATCGGCGATTCCCTGCAGTGACAGACGCCCCGCCCTTCCTGCCCGGAAGGCGGGGCACTGTCATAGGGGAGGTTGCTTGCAAAAAGCGCACGGGACGTGTATACTATACACATGCAAATTCGTGTACTGCTGGAGGGATCTCCCATGGCGATCAGGGACTTGATGAACAACTACTTCTACGGGAAGCAGGGGAAGGGCGACTTTACGCTGGCGGACCTGCCGCAGAATCGGCTTCAACTCTTCGGCGCGGTGCTGAAGGTGCGCTGGAGCCAGATGGTGCTGCTGAATGCGCTGTACCTGCTCATCTGGATTCCGGCGATCATCTGGACCGCAATGAACCTCGGCGCACTGTACAACCTGGCGGATGCGGCCACGGAGGCCCCGGCGGGCGGGACGGCCAGCATCATCCTGACGTGGCTTCTCGGCATGGCGCCCTGCATCGCCATCACCGGCCCCTTCAACGCCGGAGCGACTTACGTGCTGCGCAACTGGGCGCGGGACGAGCACAGCTTCGTCTGGAGCGACTACTGGGAGGCGGTGAAGAACAACTGGAAGCAGGGCCTGGTGATATCCTGCATCAGCGGCGTGCTGCCGGTGATCGTCTATGTCGCCGCGCACTTTTACAGCTCCCAGCTGGGGATGACGGTGTTTTCGATGGTTCCCATTGCCCTGGTGATGCTGGTGCTGGTGATCTGGACGCTGTCGGAGATGCTGATGTTTCCGATGCTGATCACCTACGACCTGAAGCTGAAGGACGTCATCCGCAATTCCGTGCTGCTCACCGTGGGCAAGCTTCCATATGCGATACTGATCAAGCTGATCACGCTGGCGGTACCGGCCATTGTTTTTGCCGCGCTGTGGTTTGTGCAGGGCGCTGTGGGCTATGTGCTGCTGGCCGTTTCGGTGCTGTATGCGCTGTTCATGCTGGCCTTCAACAAGCTGGTGACGGTCTCCTATGCCAACTGGCTGTGCGAAACCTATCTGAATTCGCGCATCGAAGGCGCAAGGACCAACATCGGGCTGCGGCCGGAGAACTGGGACGAGGTGGAGTTCCGGCCGGAAGACGATGAGTAAACGACAGGAACGCAGGCGTGATTTTTGCCCTGCAGGCACGGATGCCGGGCCAGGGCCCGAGCTGCTGGCGCCTGCCGGTGATCTGGAACGCCTGGACGTCGCGCTGCGATTCGGCGCGGACGCGGTGTATGTGGGCGGCCCGAGGCTGCAGCTCCGTGCGGGCACGGTGGGCTTTTCCATGGAAGACCTGTCCGAAGCCGCCCGCAGGGCGCACGGGGCGGGCATGAAGCTGTACGTCACGGTCAACGCCTTTCCCGACAATGCCGAGGTCGCCGGGATCGGGGATTACGCGCAGGCGCTGCGGGACCTCGGCGTGGACGCGGTCATCGTGGCGGACCTGGGGGCCATCGCGGCCATTCGACGCGCGGCGCCGGAGCTGCATGTGCACGTCAGCACGCAGGCCAACTGCCTGAACTACCTGTCGGCGCGGGTATACCGGGACATGGGCGCGACCCGCGTGGTGCTGGCCAGGGAGATGACGCTGGAGCAGATCGCCGAGCTGCGGGCGAAGGTGCCCGCGGACCTGGAGCTGGAGGCCTTCGTGCACGGCGCCATGTGCATGGCCTGGTCCGGGCGCTGCATGATCAGCGCGTATCTCACCGGGCGCAGCGCCAACCGGGGCGCCTGCACCCAGCCCTGCCGCTGGAGCTATCACCTGATGGAGGAGACCCGTCCCGGGGAGTTCTTTCCGGTGGAGGAGGACGATCGGGGAACGACCCTCCTGAGCTCCTGCGACCTGAACGCCCTGGAGTTTCTCGACCGGCTGATGGAGGCCGGGATCACCTCCTTCAAGATCGAGGGGCGCATGAAGTCGCCCTACTACGTGGCCACGGTGGTCAATGCCTACCGGAAGCGCATCGATGCCCTGCGGAGCGGCACTGCCACTCCCGGGCAGCTGGCGCTACTGCAGCGCGAGCTGAATGCCGTCAGCCACCGGCAGTATTCCTCCGGATTTTACTTCGGCGAGATGCAGCGCCACGCGCCGGACGGGGGCGTCTACCTGCAGGACTGCACCTTTGTGGGCGTGGTGCGGGAGCGCCTCCCCGGAGGGCGGATTCTCGTGGAACAGCGCAACCGCGTTCGGGAGGGAGACGTGCTCGAGGTATTGTCGCCCCACAGCCTGGGCGTGTGCTTTGCCGCCGCCAACCTCACCGACCTGTCGGGCCGGGCGCTGGATGCGGCTTCGGTGCCCATGGAGCGGTTTCTGCTGGATGCGCCGGAGGGTGTTGACGCGGGAGACCTGCTCAGGATCCGGACAAAGACATGACGACGGGGCGCCGGCTGCTTTTGCAGCC
>JAFWBZ010000079.1 GCA_017537105.1 Clostridia bacterium
AAGAGGCTCTACCTGGAGGCCGGCATTCCCACCGCGCGCCAGCACGTGGTCTCCACCCGGGAGGCCGGGCGCGCGTTCATCGGGCAGGTCGGCTACCCGGTGATCGTGAAGCCGGACATCGGCGTGGGCGCGACGAACACCTGGAAGCTGGAGGACGACGCCGGTTTCGACGCCTTCTACGATAACCCGCCCGCCGTGCCCTACGTGATGGAGGAGTTCATCGAGGGCGAGATCTGCTACTACGACGCCATCCTCGATTCCCGCTGCGAACCGCTGTTCGAGAGCATGACGGTGTGGCCGCCGGTGATGGACATCGTCAACAAGGACCTGGACCTGATGTACTACACCTGCCCCGACGTGCCGGAGGGGCTGCGCCAGCTGGGCCGCCGCACGGTGAAGGCGTTCGGCGTGGACCGGCGGTTCGTGCACCTGGAGTTCTTCCGGCTCACGAAGGCCCGCAAGGGGCTGGGCAGGGTCGGCGATTTCGTGTCGCTGGAGGTCAACATGCGCCCCGCGGGCGGCTATACGCCGGACATGATGAACTTCGCCCACTCCGTGGACGTCTATCAGATCTACGCCGACATGGTCACGGCGGATGCCCGGTTCGTGCCCGAGGCGGCGGAGAAATACTACTGCGTCTACGCCAGCCGAAAGGACGGCCACAGCTATGCCCGAACCCATGAGGAAATCATGGCGCAATACGGCGCGGACATGGTCATGCAGGAGGAGATGCCGCCCATGAACTGGCCGCAGATGGGCCGCTACATGTACACCGCGCGCCTGAAGACTTTCGAGGAGGTCGAGGCCTTCATTGAGTGCGTGCAGGGGTGAGTGGCTGAGGTCATCACTCCCGTCGGATACACACATCTTGGGTTGTCTCAGAACCGAGGCGGCCCCTATGATGACAGGACGAAAATGCAGGGGGCTTTCTCAAAATGATTGCAAGCGATCATTTTGAGAAAGCCCCCTGTGCGATATGCGGTTTCTCGTGCGTTCAACCCTCTTTTGGGGGATGCTCTTCCACCCAGCGGCAGGCGTACTCCACGAAGCGGCTCACGGCGGGACTCAGGCTCCCGGCGTCCGGGATCGCCAGCGCGATGGTGCGCTTGGCCCCGGGGAACAGCTCCATGGCCCGCAGGTTTTGGGTGTGTCCCTGCAGCAGAAGCTCCGGCACGATGGAGATGCCCAGCCCGTTTTCCACCATGGCGAGGATGGCGTAGTCGTCCTTGGTGGTGAACTTGATGTGCGGCGTCACCCCGGCCAGCTCCATGGCCCGTCGGGCGTCCTGGTCGGAGTTCTTCAGCAGGCTGATGAAGTCCTCGCTGCCGATTTCGGAGAGGGGATACTTGTCCAGCTTGGCCCGGGGATGGTCCTTGGGCAGTATGGCCAGCAGCCGGTCCTCCCGGAGGGGGATGGTGCGGCAGTCGATGCGGGAGGGCAGCGCCACAAATCCTACGTCGATGCTGCCATCCGCGAGCCATCGCTCCACGTCGTGATAGTCGCCGTTCAACAGCTTGAATTCGATGTTCGGATGGTCCTGCTGGAAGACCTTGATCATGCCCGGCAGCCAGTGCACCGCCACGCTGGTGAAGGTACCCACGCGAATGACGCCGGTGTCCAGCCCGCGGATGGCGGCCACGATCTGATCCAGCTGGCTGGCGCCGTTCAGTATGCTCCGGATGGCGGGCAGCACGCGCTCGCCGTCGGCGGTGAGCTGAACGCCCGCGCGGCTGCGGGTCAGCAGCGCAAAGCCCAGCTCCTCCTCGAGGCTGTTGATGATGTGGCTCACGCCGGACTGGGTATAGCCCAGCGCCTCCGCGGCCCGGGTCAGGCTGCCGAGCTCCACCACCTTCAAAAAGGCCTGGTACTTGGAGATGTTCATAGCATCCTCCGGAACGTCTGTAGGGAGTGGGGGATAGGGTGGGGAAGAAGAGGAGGAGAGCGGAATGCCCCGGGCACCCCATTAGTCCGCCATGCCTGCAACGAAGAGAATCGTCCGATATAGATGGTCGTTGACCACTCCCGTCGGGTTCAGCTCCCATTTGGTTTGGAAAGCCTTGACCGCCGTTTCGGTCTTGTTGCCAAAGATGCCATCTACGGTGCCGATGGCGTAGCCCAGTTTCTTCAGCGCCTGTTGCAGCTTCTTCACTTCCCCACCTCTGGAGCCATTGGAGAGAGAAACGCCGGTATTCGAGGGTGACGAGGGCGCCTGAGTTTCTGCTTCAGGGGTTCCGAACACTGATTTTATGAGGACACGGTGAATCATGTCCTTTTTCACGGTGGACTTATTCAGCGCCAGATCAATTTTGATGTCGTCGATTCTTTGCAGCTGAATGCGATCTTCTGAGGAGCCGTTCGTTTGGAGCCAGAGGGAGTGGCCCTTTCCATTGTTATCCTGCAACGTGATAGATTTCCGCGGCGAACCATTCCGGAGATCGTAATGCATCGATCCCATGATGAACAGGTATTGGTCGTCTCCGTGCTGAAAGCGCTCGTTGTCGAAACACATCAGGCCGCCCCGCGTGCGCTGCTCGTTCATAAACAGGGCGCACCATGTTCCCCGCGCGCTGTCCTCTCCATAATAGTAGATCGTCATCGCGTCGGCGATCTCGCTTTTCGTGGCGTTGAAGAAGATCCAATAGTTTTCCGTTGGCCGGGGTGTGGCGGTTGGCCGGGAGGTAGCCGTCGTCCGCGCCGTGGCGGTTGGCCGCGGCTTTTTCGTCGGCGTGGCGGTAGGCCGGGGCGTGGGAGTCGGTGTGGAGGAGCGATTGACGGGAGCCTTCGTGGCAGTGGAGTTTCCATTCCCTTCGGTGGATTGCACGGCAGAGCGACTGCCGTTGCCAGGGATTGCCTCAGAGGGCTTCAGGCCCAGCTGTTCCCCGAACAGGAAGTAGACGCCGGCGGCCAGGGCTGCGAGCAACAAGAACCACAGAAAGCCGTGTTTTTTCTTCTTTGGCGGCTCCGGGGCAGGCGGTGTATCGCGGGGCGCGGCGGGAGCCGGCTTTGGCGAAGACTCCGGGGGACGGATCGGAGGCACGTAGGGCTTCGGCGGTTCCCTTCGGGGTGTCATCTCGGGCTCCGGGCGCTTGCCGTCTCCGCAGATTTCACAGATCTCGTTTTGCCAGTCGTTCAGGCCGTCGCAGTAAGGACATCGCCACTGCTTGCCGGGTTCGTTCATCGAAATGCTCCTTTTCCGTCATGGGGGATGATCGTTGTACGGGCGGCGGTGCCGCCGGGGGAGGGGATTACCGGAGCTTCGCGCCGCACTGGACGCAGAACGCGTCGCCGGCCTCCACCCTTGCGCCGCACCTTGGACACAGGCCGGGAGCCGCAGAGCCCGAGGGCGGGGCGGGTTCGGCTGCAGGGTGATCGCCAAACAAGTGCGAGCGCTTCTTGTAATAAGCGCGGTTGGCGAAGAGCATGACGGCATTGGCGACGATTGCGCTGACCGTTGTGGAATCCATGATCTGCGCGAGTGGCGCCTGAACGGTGGCCGCGAAGGCGGCGAGATAACCCAGATTGGAAATCAGGTTCAGCGCGTACAGCGCGGTCAGCTTCGATGGCGCACCTTCCCGGAAACCCGCGACCTGGAAGCGCACGTAGATCGCGTATGCCGCCAGCGCAATATCCAGGAGGCCAAAGAGGCTGTCCACGGTCTTGAGACTGCCAAAGCGGGCATAGACCATGGCAGCCATATCACCGTCGCCATAGTGACCGCCGGTAAGCAGCCGCAAGCCGTTGATGACGAACAGAGCGGCGCTGGCCCAAAGGGCGAAGGCGACCAGAAACCTGTGCCATTTCATCGACACTTCCGGCGCAGGGGGCGCGTCAGAGGAGGGCACGGGGTCCGCATGGAGGGTTGTCGAGGCAAAGCCATTCGATGCCTCCGGCTCCCACGTGGGTGCCTTCTCCGGTTCGGGACG
>JAFWBZ010000080.1 GCA_017537105.1 Clostridia bacterium
AGTGCCGAAAAACTTCGGATAAAGGCGGGAGGAAAGAAAGCCATGTATCGCGTCGCCGTCATCGACCACGACATCAAAATCCTGAAGGCGGTCTCGGAGGCCATCAACGCGCGCAGGGAGTACGACATCGCGCTGACCACGCCCCACCCCCATCAGCTGTCGCTGTCCATGCAGCAGATCAATCCGGATGTGATCATCATGGCCGCCGACATCCCGGACGTGGATGTCTTCGAAGCCCTTGAGCAGCTGCGCGGCCAGGGCATCACCTCGGAAATCATCATCCTCGACAGCGAATCGAGCTACGCGCATGCCATCCAGGCGCTGCGCGCGCGCGTCTTCGACATCTGTCCCAAGCCCCTGGATCTTCCGGTCCTCGACGCCATCCTGGACAGGCTTTCCGCGCACCTGGAGGAAAAGCAGCTGCTTCGCCGCCTCGAAGTCTATTCGCAGCTGTTGGGCTCGGACAAGGACAGCCTGGAAATCCTGGGAGACTTTTTCCGGCGTCCGCTGTTCAAGTACATCCAGGCCGTTTCGATGGAGCTGCGCCCGGACGCGCCCACGCCCGAGGGCGGGACCGTGGAGCGGGACGCCCAATACCTGCCCATCCGGCTGGGAGCTTCCAAGTGCGTCATCGTCATCAACAGCACGGAGGACATCACCTCCCGACTGACGCTGCGGGCGCTCAAGCAGCCCGAAATCCTGCGGGCAGGCTTCAGCCGTGCGATGACCTCGCCCGTCCGGGTGGCCAAGCTGCTGATGGAGGCGGAGATCACGCTGAAGGATTCCTTCGTCTATCCCAGACAGCGCGTGTTCACGTACCGCCCAATCCATTACGCCATGATCGAGGCCCGGGAGCGCGATGTGCTCCAGATGTACCAGAGCCACAACTATTCCGGCATCTCCCAGTATCTCAGCGCCGCTCCCAAGCGCATCGCCGCCGGGCAGCTCGGCATCAAGGACGTCGTCTACCTGTGGAACCGCATCGTCTTCATGTTTCAAACCGCCGAAGCGGATTTCCCGCTGCAGCTCACCGACATGAACCAGCTGACGGAGCAGTTCAAGGATGTCGAGGAGATGTTCCGGTTCCTGAACGCCGGTTATTGGCAAAACAAGCTTCCGGAGACCGGGACCGCCCGCGACAAGTTCAACGAAATGGTCAACTACATCGACAAGCACTACTCCGAGGACATCAAGCTGAAAGCCCTGTGCGAGAAGTTCTACATCAACGAGAGCTATTGCTGCATACTGTTTCGCCGACACAAGCAGCAGACCTTTTCGCAGTATCTGACGGACGTGCGAATCAAGAAGGCCAAGGAGCTTTTGAAGCGCTCGGCCATGCCGGTCTCGGCGATCTGTCAGCAGGTGGGATACGGCGACTACTTTTACTTCAACAAACTCTTCAAGCGCAAAACGGGCCTGACGCCGAACGAATACCGGAAGGGCGACATCGATGCATAGCGATTGCCGCGAAGGGCAGGTCTATGCCGAAGCCCCTTCGAAAAGATCATTCATCCGCATGCGCGCGGGGATGACTGCATCCCCGCGCGCATGCACATTTCATCCTGCCGGAAAAGCGGATGTCGCGCCGTTCGGGCAGGCTGCCGCAGGCACGGGATGGCCGCGGATTCGCGATGCCCGCAGCGGCTACTTTACGGCAATGCCGCGGGTGGACTTGGATCGATCGATCGAGAGCACGATCATCACCAGCACGAACAGGCCGAACACCACGTCCTGCCAATAGGCGTCCACGCCGATAAAGGTCAGGCCGTTTTTGATGATGATGACGGTCAGCGCGCCGAGGATCGTGCCCAGGCAGGAGCCCCGTCCACCGGAGAGCGACGTGCCGCCCAGCACGCAGGAGGCGACGATCATCAGCGTGTAGGGATCGCCCAGCGTCGGGTCGGAGGACTTGATCTTGGAGGCCAGGAACACGCCGCCCAGCGCCGCGCACATGCCCGCAAGGGTGAAGATGATGATCTTCGTCCGATCCACCCCCATGCCGGCGACGCGCGCCGCGCGCTCGTTGCCGCCGATGGAGGAGATGGTCCGTCCAAACACGGTGCGGCTCTGCAGAAGGTAAAAGCCGATGGCCAGGGCCAGCGCGATGATCAGCGGCACCGGAATCCAGCCCCCGAGGATGGAGTTCTTGTACCAGTCGGAAGCGCCCTTCATCATCCTCGGAATCGACTCCGCCTTGTTGGAGATCAGGTAGGCCACGGAGGTCCACACGGACATGAACCCCAGCGAAGTGATGAACGAGGGGACCTTCAGCTTCACGTGGATCAGACCCAGCATGAAGCCGGAGCACAGGCCCACGAGCAGGCACGCGGCCATGGACAGCGCCATCACCCCGCCCACGTTCGGCTCCTCGATGCCGGCCGCCTTGAATTTGTCCGCATATAGCAGTATGATTCGCACATACAGCACGTTGGACACCGAGCACATGGCGCCCATCGACAGATCGATGGAGCCAAACATCAAAACCGAGGTCATGCCCACGGCCATCACCAGCAGCGCCGCGTCATCGCGCAGCATGCTGCTGACGTTCATCCTGCCGAAGAAGTTGGGCTGCATCAGATTGAACGCGGTGGCCAGCACGACGATGGAGACGAGGCTGATGTAGCGCATCAGGTGTTCGCGCTTGAAAAAGCGCTGCTTCGCAGTTTTTTCACTCATATGCCCTGCCTCCCTTACATCATGTGGCTGACGACATCCACCTGGCTGGGCTTGTTGTCAACCGAAGCGTCGAATTCCGCGGTGATCCGGCCATCCTGGAGCACGATGACGCGGGAGGACATGCCGATGCACTCGTCCAGCGTATCCCCCAGCAGGATGACGGACTTGCCGTTGGCCACGATTTCCCGGATCAGCGTATAGATCTCCTCGCGCGCGCCGACATCGACGCCGCGGGTGGGGTGATTCAATATGATGATGTCGCATCCGCTGGCCATGGCGCGGCTGAAGACCACCTTCTGCTGGTTGCCTCCGGACAGCGACATGATCAGCGCCTTCGGGCCGTTGGTCTTAATGTTCATCGTGTCGATCCACTGGGTCGCCTGAGCGGTGATCTTTTTGGGCGACACGGAGGGCCCGCTCTTGAGCCGGGCGAGGTTGGACAGCGCGATGTTGTCCTCCACGGACAGTATGCCCACGATGCCCTCGTACAGGCGCTCCTTGGGGATCATCAGTATGCCCGCCTTTCGCGCCTTTTCCGGAGACGACAGCCGGATCGGCTTGCCGTCCAGCAGGAGCTCGCCGCCGGTGGGCGACTCGTCGCCGCACAGCACGGAGCAGATCTCCTCCTTGCCGGAGCCGACCACGCCGCACAGGCCCAGGATTTCCCCGTGGTGGAGCTTGAAGCTGATGTCCTTGAACACGCCGAACTTGCTGAGGTTTTTCACCTCCAGCACCACGGCCTCCTTCGGCGCGATCTGCTTGTCCAGCTGATAGTACTCGTTGGAGGAGTTCCGGCCCACCATCTTCTCATACAGTATCGCCTCGGTGGCGCTCTTCGTCTCCATGTTCCCCATGGACATGCCGTCCTTGTAGACGTAGATGCGGTCGGAAATCTCCAGCACCTCGTCCAGGCGGTGCGACACGAAGACCACGCCGTGGCCCCTGGCCGCCAGCTTGCGCATCTGCCGGAACAGGGTCTGAACCTCCTCTTCGTTGAGCACGGAGGTGGGCTCGTCCAGCAGGATCAGGCAGCTCTTGCCGTCGTCGCGGTGGGCCACGTTGACCACCTTCGCGATCTCGACCATCTGGCGGGTGGCGAAGTTCAGGTCAAACACCTTTTTGCGCACGGGGATGTTGGTGATATCGCAGTTGGCCAGCACCTGCTCGGCGTCGGCGTTCATCTGCTTCCAGTTGATGAAGCCGTGCCTGCGGTAGCGGTCCTCGTGGCCGAAGAAGATGTTCTGCGCCACGTTCAGGTTGACGATCAGGCTCTGCTCCTGGAACACCATGCCGATGCCGGCGTGGTTGCCGTCCATGGGATTCTTCGGCGCGTAGGGCGCGCCGTGCATGGTCATCGTGCCGGAGGTCTGCGGCTGCGCGCCGATGATGATCTTCAGCAGCGTGGATTTGCCCGCGCCGTTCTCCCCCACGAGTCCCACGATCTCACCCGGATAGACCTCCAGGTCCACGCCCTTGAGCGCCTGGGTGCCGGAGAAGGATTTGGTGATGTCCTTCGCTGTAAACAGCGGCTTTCTCTCTTCCATTTGAATCCTCCTCTCCTACTTGCTGATGACGGTCTTGCCGTGCTCGCAGGTCAGTATGACGCACAGCAGGATGATCAGGCCCTGCACGCCGTCGGTGATGTACGGGCTGACGTTGCACATCAGCAGTCCGTTTTTGAGGATCGTCATGATCAGCACGCCAATCAGCGTGCGCTGCACGCCGCCCTTGCCACCGGCCAGCGCGGTTCCGCCGATGACCACCGCGGCCTGCGCGGGAAACATCTGGTTGTCTCCGATGGACACCTGGCCGATGCCCAGGCGAATGGCGCCCAGCACGCCGGCCACTCCGCTCATCAGGCCCGCCAGCATGAACACGCGCACCTTCACCCAGTTGACATTGACACCCACCGCGCGCGGAATCGCTTCGTTGGTGCCCACCGCATATACGTGACGCCCGAAGGCGGTATATTCCTGGATCAACAGACAGAGGATAAACATGATCAGCGCCATCCAGGTGATGAAGGGAATGCCCAGAAAGCTGGCGCCGGATGCCCAGAGCATCGTCTTGTCAGTAATTTTCAGGATGCGCGAATGATAGGACAGGCGCGCAATTCCCTGGCAGACATACATGAACGACAGGGAAACCATGAAGGAGGGCGCCCGGAGATACACATGCACAAGGCCGATCAACAGGCCCACCGCCACGCCGGACAGGATCGCCAGGGCGATGCCGAAGAGGCCCAGGTTGAGATTGTTGACCTCGTTGGCGACGAACACGCCCGCCAGGGAGCCCGTCATGCCCACCACGCCGTTGATCGAAAGGTCGATCGAACCGATCATGATGACGTAGGTCAGTCCCATCGCGACGCACAGCGGGATGGCCAGCTGCTTCAGGATCGCCACGAGATTGCTCGGCGCAAGGAACACATGGAAGCCGCACACACAGCTGAAGACCAGGATCAGCACGGCAAGCACCATGATCGGCGCCACGCGCATGACCCTGTCCATGAAATTCGCACGCTTGACCTTTTCCGCAAACTCCTCGGTAATCGTCAAGTTCGCACCGCGTTCATTTGCCATTCGCTCTCACTCCAATCGTTTAACGTCCCCCGCAAAGGGCTCGGGAGGGAATCTCCGCTGCCTTCACGCAAAGGGGCTGGGGATTAAGCCCAGCCCCTTTCAGGTTCTCGTGGTATTGGCGATCAATCGTCGTCCTTGCAGAAGTAGATGTGGGAGAAGTCATACACCGGCGCGGCGGACATGTACTCCTCGACGTTCTCAGAGGTGATCAGCAGGGACGGGGTCGCGAAGATGCGGTAGTTCTCGGGGATCTTCTCGACATCCAGCAGGCCGGTCCACACGGCGTAGCAGATGGCCAGCGTGTAGCCGCCCTGCAGGTAGCCGTTGGAGGAAATCGTGGCCGTGGCGTCGCCGTCGGCAATCGCCTGCACGATATCGGTGTTGGCGTCAAAGCCGACGACCTTGACTTCGCCCTTCTTGCCCACGGCGTCCAGCGCCTGCAGAGCGCCGGTGGCCATGTTGTCGTTGGCGCACCAGATGCCCTTGACATCCGGATACTTGGTCAGGTTGGTCTCCACCAGGGTCAGGGCCTCGGTGGTATCCCAGTTGGCGGTGTCATCGACGGCCACGGTGATGTTGGGATACTCCTCCAGCGCCTTGTTGAAGCCGGCCACGCGGCCGATGGACGCGGCATTGGTCAGCATGCCCTCGATGCAGAAGACCTCGCCTTCGCCGCCGATGGCCTCAAACAGCGCCTTGGCGGTGTTGTAGCCGCCGACGGTGTTGTCGGGAGAGGTGTGGATGACCCAGTTGTCCAGATCCATCGGGGACACGTCGTCTTCCTTGTTCCAGGCCGTGCCCACATAGCCGCCGGACTCCGCCATGGCCTCCGCCAGGGACAGCGCGATGGTATTCTCGTTCGGGTCCGCATAGGCGATCGCGTTGCCGTCGGCCTTCGCGGCGAAGTTCTCCATGTTCTGAACTTCCTTCGCGGAGTCTCCGCCGGAGTCCAGCACCTGCGTCTCGTACTTCTGGCCGATGGAATCGAGGTACTCGGCAAACATGTCCATGCCATCCTTGATGGTGGCGATGTAGGGATTCTCCAGGCCGCGGATGGAGACCGCGAGATACAGGGTCGTGTCGAGCTTCTCCTGCGGGATCTCAGCGGGATCAATCACAAATTCCTTGAGGTTTGCATAGTCAACTTCTGCGAACGCCGCGCAGGAGAGGACCAGCATGAGTGCCAGAACCAGTGCTGCCAGTTTCTTCATTGGGTTTCCCTCCTTACTTTTTCCGGCTCTCCGCCGGTTGTGCACATCGTGTTCTGCGTCCGTGCTTCGGACGCCCGGGGATGCAAGCGGTCCTTCTTCGTGCGTCACTTCTTCAGCCGTCCCAGCACGTCGGCCATCTTGATGCCATCGAAGACCATCTGCGGGTTGACGGTGAAGGGCTCCACGTCCCAGTAGGAGTGCATGGAGCACTCGGCGACCTTCATGATCTCCTCGTCGGTAACCTCCGGAATGCCCAGATCCGCGAAGGTGGTGGGCAGCCCGACGGCATTGAAGAAGTCATACATCTCGTCGATCTCCGCCTTGGGCGCGCCCTCGACGATCAGCTGCACCAGAACGCCGAAGGCCACGACCTCGCCGTGCAGCAGCTTCGCGCAGGGAGGCAGTATGGTGATGCCCTCCGCGATGGAGTGGGAACCCGCGCAGGAGGTGTTCTGTACGCCCAGGCCCGACAGCAGCGTGTTGGCCTCGATGACGTCCTCGACGTCCTTGGTCACCAGGCCGTTTTCGGCGGCGATCTTGGCGTTGACGCCCTTCTGAAGCACGGTCTTGTGGCAGGCCTCGCACACCGCCCAGCCGGCGATGGTCATGGCGTAGCCCTTGTTGACATAGTTCGGCGAGGAGGACTGGCGATTCGCGCGGCACTCCACGAAGGTGGACAGCGCGTCGCCCATGCCCGCCACGAAGAAGCGGATGGGCGCCTTGGTCAGAATCTCGGTATCCAGCAGCACCAGATCCGGGTTCTTCTTATAGTGGCGCGCGCCGATGTGCTCGCCCTCCTCGGTGTAGATGACCGACAGGCCCATGGCTGGGGCGTCGGTGGAGGCGGTGGTGGGCACGATGACCGTGGCCGCGCCGAACTGGTCCGCCACGCCCTTGGCGGTATCCATGGTCTTTCCTCCGCCGATGCCGACCACTACGTCCGGCTGGATTGCCCGGGCCACTTCCGTGCAGCGGTCGATTTCCGCCGCGGTGCACTGCCCGCCGAACTGCTCGCAGAGGATGGTGCTGTCGCTGCCCGCATAGATCGCGGCGAACTTCTCCTTCAGGCTCTTGAAGAAGAAGACATCGATGAGGAAAAAAACCCTCCGGCCATAGATCTCCGTATACTCGCGGATATTGTTCAGCTCAAACCTGCCCTGAATATAGCGGCTGGGGGAACCCCATGCCCGTGTGGAATGCTCCAACATTTCGCCATCCTCCTCTGCTATTTCGTATCGGATCCATTATCATTACAATGATGTATTGTAATTACATTTGTCGAATTCCATTATAGCCACCGATTTTTCCCGTGTCAACATGATATTTACATAATATCACGCAAAATGCACCGATAATGTAAATATAGTACCAAAATATAGTACATATTGTGCAATTCCAGTTAACCGAAGCCTATAATTTATTTTATAAATCACGTGCTGAAATGTTGATTTTTGCACGCAATTATGCTATGATAGCTGGGAAATGAGATGCGAATGTTGGCACGCGCATCCAGGACAGGACGTCAAATTCTTGCATCAAGGAGGAACGGATCATGAGAACTCTGGTCATCGGAAAGGATGGAACGCTTTCCATTCAGGAAGTCAACAAGCCCCGCTACAATGAGTATCAGGCTCTGGTAAAGACCATCGCCTGCGGCATGTGCGGCACCGACATCAAGCTCTGCCATCGCACCTTCAAGGGCTTCCCGGAGTCCGTCTACCCGATCATGCTGGGACACGAGGGCGTGGGCGAGGTCGTGGAGCTCGGTGCCAAGTGCACCACCTTCAAAATCGGCGACAAGGTGCTGCTGCCCTTCGTCGATCCGGACCCCGAAAACCTGCCGGGCCTGGGCTCCGGCTGGGGCGCCATGAGCGAGTACGCCGTGGTCTGCGACCCCGCGGCCCCGAATGCTCCGGACTGCGCCTTCGCCCAGACCGTGCTGGATGACGACATCGATCCCGTCGATGCCGCGATGCTCGTGACCTTCCGCGAGGTGCTTTCCTGCATCCGCTACTTCGGCATCAAGCCCACCGATTCCGTGGTCGTCATCGGCTGCGGCCCCGTGGGACAGACCTACATCAAGTTCCTGCACCTGGTGGGCGTAAAGAATCTGGTGGCCTGTGACATCGTCCCCGAGAAGCTGGAGGCCGCCCGTCAGCACGGCGCCACCTGGACCATCAACAGCAAGGAGGCCGACGCCACCGCAGAGGTCAAGAAGCTGTTCCCCGAGGGCGTGGACTTCGTGCTGGACGCCGCGGGCTTCCCGTCCATCGTCAACCAGGGCATGACCATGATCAAGGATCGCGGCGCGGTGCTGTGCTACGGCGTGCCGGAGAAGGAGGAGATCACCATCGACTTCTCCAAGTGCGACTACAACTGGCGCGTCATCTACCAGCAGATGCCCCGCAAGCGCGAGGAGGGCGAGGCCCACGCGCAGGTCATGGAGTGGATTCGCTCCGGCGATCTGGTGATCAAGGACTTCATCTCCGACTACTTCGACTTCGACGACGCCGTCGAGGCCTACCAGAAGCTGTTGGACCGCAAGATCCTGAAAAAGGCCATCATCCGGTTCTGACCGGCCGATGAAAACGACAGGCGCCGCCGGAAACGCAGGTTCCCGGCGGCGCTAATTCGTTGAAAAACCCCAGTTTTTCAACGAGAGAGATAAACGCGAAAATTCGCGCACTGCGCACACGAATTTCCTGACTGGCTGGTATTCATTTTTCTACAGAAACACAAGCGTTTCTTCCCGAAAAATGCAGCTTTGACGTACACGCCACCAAATCTGATTCAAGATGGGGAGACCTGCGGGCCTCCCCATACCCCTCGAAGGATTTGTCAACAGTCTTGGCGCCGCCGGAAACGCAGTTTCCCGGCGGCGCTCTGTATTCTGTGGTTTTTGGCTGTTCGATCAGGACGCCCCCTCCCCTTCTGCGACAAAAGGGCGTCGCGCCAAAAACACAGAATTAACTAATAATCCTATTGACATTATAGGTTATATGCGGTATAATCCACACCAAACAGAGAAAGGGAGGCGACAACGATGACGGGATACGCGCGAATGTCCGCGTTTTTCACCTGTGACGCCAGGTGTTGTTGTCGCGCCTGTTTTTTCTGCGGAAGCCCGGAGCGGTGGACATAGCTTTGCGTACCGCGCACTCCACACGGACAGGGCAGGGTTTCCGCAGCGAATCCCGGCCCTGTCCGTTTTCACAGGATCGAATCCACCTCTCGCACAGACAGAAAGGAGCATCTCCATGGCGAACATCTTCAAGAGCGCAGATCAGTTGATCGGAAGGACCCCTCTGCTGGAGCTGGCCCACATCGAGGCCGCTGAAGGCCTGAAGGCTACGGTGCTGGCCAAGCTGGAGTATTTCAATCCCGCGGGCAGCGTCAAGGACCGCATCGCCAAGGCGATGATCGACGACGCCGAGGCGCGCGGCGCGCTGAAGCCCGGCGCCACCATCATCGAGCCCACCTCCGGCAACACAGGCATCGGCCTGGCCGCCGTGGCGGCGGCGCGCGGCTACCGCATCATCATCGTCATGCCGGAGACCATGTCCGTGGAGCGGCGCCAGCTGATGCGCGCCTACGGCGCGGAGCTGGTGCTCACCGAGGGCAGCAAGGGCATGAAGGGCGCCATCGCGAAGGCGGAGGAGCTGGCGTCGGAGATCGAGGGCAGCTTCATCCCCTGGCAGTTCGTCAACCCCGCCAACCCGAAGGTACACTATGCCACCACCGGCCCCGAGATCTACGAGGACACCGATGGAAAGGTGGACATCTTCGTGGCGGGCGTGGGCACCGGCGGCACCGTCACCGGCGTCGGCCAGTATTTGAAGGCGAAGAATCCGTACGTCAAAATCGTGGCCGTGGAGCCCGCCGGTTCTCCGGTGCTGTCCACCGGCACAGCCGGGGCGCACAAGATCCAGGGCATCGGCGCGGGCTTTGTGCCCCAGGTGCTGGACACCTCGGTCTACGATGAGATCATCACCGTGACCAACGAAGACGCCTTCGCCACCGGCAGGCAGATCGGTCGCAGCGAGGG
>JAFWBZ010000081.1 GCA_017537105.1 Clostridia bacterium
ATCTCCGCACTTTCTGAAGGTTTTGACGGACAACGTCAAGCGCGCGGTGAAGCCGCTGGGCGGCCGCGTATGGCTGTCCGATTCCCGCATCTACGTCGCGGATTTCAGTGATCTGCAGGCGTGCATCGATCGCGTGACCAAGGTGTTTGGCGTGTATTCCGTGAGCCCGGCCGTGGAGCTGGAGAAGGATTTTGAGGAGATCGCCGCCGCCTGCATCGAAATGATGCAGCCCTATTCCGGCACCTTCAAGGTCATGGGCAAGCGCTCGGACAAAAAATTCCCTATGAACTCCATGGAGATCGCCATGGAGATCGGCGGACGCGTGCTGGAATCCAATCCCAACCTCCGGGTGGATGTGCACACCCCGCAGCACCGGCTGATGGTGGAGATCCGGGACAAGGCCTACATCTGCGTGGAGGAGATCAAGGCCGTGGGCGGCATGCCCATGGGCACCGGCGGCAAGGCCGCGCTGCTGCTCTCCGGCGGCATCGATTCCCCGGTGGCCGGCTACCAGCTGATGAAGCGCGGCGTGAAGCTGTGCGCCATTCACTTCCAGAGCCCGCCCTACACGGGAGAGCTTGCCAAGGACAAGGTGCTGCAGCTGGCGAAGAAGCTGGCCTTCTACTCCAACGGCATGCGGGTCTATATGGTGCCCTTCACGAAGTGCCAGCTGGAGATCCACGAGAAGTGCCCGGAGGAGTTGGACACGCTGATCACGCGGCGGTTCATGATGCGCATTGCGGAGCGCATCGCCCGGGGCTTTGGCGCGCTGGCGCTGATCACCGGCGAGAGCCTGGGGCAGGTGGCCTCCCAGACCATGGAGGCACTCACGTGCACCGACGCCGTGGTCGACATGCCCGTGTTTCGGCCGCTGATCGGGCTGGACAAGACCGAGATCATGGAGATCGCGGAGCGGATCGACACCTATGAGACGTCGATTTTGCCCTACGAAGACTGCTGCACGGTATTCACCCCGCGCCATCCCGTCACCAAGCCGAAGGTGGAGACCATGCCGAAGGTGGAGGAGAAGCTGGACGTGGAGGCGCTGGTGAACGAGGCTGTGGAGAACACGGAAATGGTGATCGTCGATCCCGAGTGAGTGCCATGATGACCATTCAAGAGTACATTCAAAAACTGAAGAACGACCCGTTTTTCATGGACAACGTGACCAGCTGGCAGGTGGTGCCCTCGCGTCCGGCCAGCTACGGCGAATTCCCGGAGGGCCTGGACCGGCGGGTCATCGAGGCGCTGCGCCACAAGGGCATCGAGCGCCCCTATTGCCATCAGTGCCAGGCCATCGAGACGGCGCTGGCGCACCGCGACTTCGTGGTGGTCACGCCCACGGCCTCCGGCAAGACGCTCTGCTACAACGTGCCGGTGCTGGACGCCATCATGAAGGACGAGGCCAGCCGCGCGCTGTACCTGTTCCCGACCAAGGCGCTGTCCAGCGACCAGGTGGCGGAGCTGTACGGCATGATCCAGGACATCGGCGCCGACATCAAGGCCTACACCTACGACGGCGATACGCCCGCCTCCGCGCGGTCCGCCATTCGCCAGGCGGGGCACGTGGTGGTCACCAACCCGGACATGCTGCACCAGGGCATACTGCCCAACCACACCAAGTGGGTCAAGCTGTTTGAAAACCTGCAGTACGTGGTCATCGACGAGATCCACGCCTATCGCGGCGTGTTCGGCTCCAACCTGGCCAACGTCATTCGGCGCCTGAAGCGCATCTGTGCCTTCTATGGCGCGCATCCGACCTTCATCTGCTGCTCAGCCACCATCCGCAATCCGAAGGAGCTGGCGGAGACGATGATCGGCAGGCCTGTGCAGCTGATCGATGAAAACGGTGCGCCGGCGGGGGAGCGCCACGTGGTGTTCTACAACCCGCCGGTGGTGAATCAGCAGCTGGGCATCCGTGCGGGCTCCATCCCGCAGACGCGGAACATCGCGGCAAACCTACTGAAGGCGGGCATCCAGAACATCGTGTTCGCCCGCTCGCGCCTGACGGTGGAGGTGCTGGTGCGCTACCTGAAGGATATGGTGCGGGATCCCCTGGGCAACGCGGGCAAGGTGCGCGGCTATCGCGGCGGATACCTGCCCACGCAGCGCCGGGAGATCGAGCGGGAGCTGCGCGCCGGAAACATCACCACCGTGGTGTCCACCAACGCGCTGGAGCTCGGCATCGACATCGGCCAGCTGGACGCCTGCGTGCTCTGCGGCTATCCGGGCACCATCGCGAGTACCTGGCAGCAGGCCGGACGCGCCGGGCGGCGGGGGAGCGCGTCCCTGCTGATCGTCGTCGCCAGCTCCGGTCCGCTGGACCAGTACATCATCAACCACCCGGAGTACTTCTTCCAACAGTCCCCCGAGCAGGCGCTGATCAATCCCAACAACCTGTACATCCTGCTCAACCACGTGAAGTGCGCGGCCTACGAGCTTCCCTTCGAGGAGAATGAGCTGTTTGAGGGCGTGGAGGATACGCCGGAGCTCCTCAACTACCTGCGGGACGAGCACATACTGCGGCAGGTGGCCGGGAAATACTACTGGATGGCCGAGGAATTTCCGCAGGCGGGCATCAATCTGCGCAGCGCCACGGACCAGAACTTCCTGATCGTGGACATCACCGACCCGAAAAAGCACCGCGTGATCGGGGAGATGGACCGGTTCACGGTGCCAATGCTGCTGCATCAGTACGCCATCTACATGCACGAGGGCACGCAGTACCAGGTGGAGGAACTCGACTTCGACGACAAGAAAGCCTACATCCGCCGCGTGGACGTGGGATACTACACCGATGCCGACCTGACGACGAGCCTCAAGGTGCTGGACGAATTTGAGCTCGTGGAGGGCGGAGCCATCGACCGCGCGAGGGGCGAGGTGCTGACCTCCTCCATCGTGACGGTCTTCAAGAAGATCGCCTTCGATACCCATGAAAACCTGGGCTGGGGGCCTGTGACGCTGCCGGAGCTCGAGATGCAGACCACGGCCTGCTGGTGGGTGCTCCCCGAGGATCTGGAGGAGCGCTACGAGCGGGAGCCACTGAAGAATGCCCTGGTCGGGCTGGCGCACCTGATCCGGCACATCGCGCCGATCTACCTGATGTGCGCGCCGCAGGACATCAGCGTCGTCTACCACGTGCGGGATACCTTCACCGGCAGGCCCACGATCTATCTCTACGACTCCGTCCCGGGGGGCATCGGCCTCTCCGACCGGGTGTTTGAGATGGAAAACGAGCTGCTGATCCGGGCCCGGGACATGCTGCTGGCCTGCCCGTGCAGCGACGGCTGCCCGAGCTGCGTCGGCGCGACGGCGGGGCCGGGGGCCAAGGCGACGCTTTTGCAGATTCTGAACCGACTGCTGGTGGACGCGGCACAATGAGACCGCGTTTTGGAAGAAACAGACCGAAGTCTGTCGATCAATCGCGCGAGGGCGCGTGAAAGGAGTATACTATGTCTGATTTTGTCAAGGTCTACACCTCGGAGGACATGAAGCCCGAGAACATCGGGAAGAACCCGCTGACCTTTGTCGACTTCTGGGCCACCTGGTGCGGCCCCTGCCGCATGATGGCGCCCATCGTCGAGGAGCTTGCGTCTGAGACGCCCGGCGTGGTGTTTGCCAAGGTGGACGTGGACGAGAATCCCGAGGTTGCCATGGGGCTGGGCATTTCCAGCATTCCCACGCTGATGCTGTTCAAGGACGGTCAGGTCGTCGAGCGCGTGATCGGCGTGACGCCCAAGGAAGAGCTGAAGAAGCTGATCGAGAAGCACCGCTGAATTTTGGTTTTCCGGATCGAAGGCAGCCCGACCCGAAAAGGTGGGGCTGCCTTTGGCATTTCCGTGGCAGGGAATATGCAATTTCGGTAAAATTGCCCGGTTTCACTGTGATTTTAACAGAGGATGTGGTATACTGAAAACGGTATGTTTTCTTCCGCTGTGGCATAGGTGGACTATTACATGCACTTTGCGCGCGCTGAGCAGGCGGCGTTAAAAAAATAAAAAAATGAGAATAAAGGGGGCAGCGCTTTTTGAGTAAAAAGGACAGAGAAGCGAGGCTGAAGATCATTCCGCTCGGCGGATTGGGAGAAATTGGAAAAAACATGACGGTGCTGGAGTATCAGTCGGATATCATCGTGATCGACATCGGCTCGATATTTCCCACCGAGGATATGCCGGGCGTGGACCTGGTGATTCCGGATACCAGCTATCTGGCGCAGAAGCGTGACAAGATCCGGGGATACTTCATCACCCATGGGCACGAGGACCACATCGGCGCCGTGCCGTATGTGCTGCGCAACATTCCCGCGCCGGTCTATGGCACGCGGCTGACGCTGGCGCTGTGCGAACACAAGCTGAAGGAGCACCGTTTGACGGGCGTCGCGCCGCTGAACGTCGTCTCCGCCGGCGATGTGGTGCGCGCGGGCTGCTTTACCGTGGAATTTATCCACGTCAACCACTCCATCGCCGACGCCTGTGCGCTGGCCATTCACACGCCGGTGGGCACGATCGTTCACACCGGCGACTTCAAGGTGGACTACACGCCGCTGGACGATGTGCCCATCGACCTCGGGCGCCTGGCCGCGCTGGGCAACGAGGGCGTATTGGC
>JAFWBZ010000082.1 GCA_017537105.1 Clostridia bacterium
ACGGACTGACGAACGAATTCCACCCGACGCAGATCCTGGCGGACATGCTGACGATCCGCGAGCACTTCGGCACGCTGAAGGGGATCAAGCTGGTCTACATGGGCGACGCGCGCTACAACATGGGCGATTCGCTGATGGTCGGCTGCGCGAAGCTGGGCATGGATTTCGTGGCCTGCGCCCCGGCGAAGTACTTCCCGAACGCTGAACTGGTATCGGAATGCAAGGCCATCGCCGCCGAAACCGGCGCGACGCTGTCCTTCATCGAGGACCCCGCCGAAGCCGTGCGCGGCGCGCACGTCGTCTACACCGACGTCTGGGTCTCCATGGGCGAGCCCGACGCCGTATGGGCCACCCGCATCCGCGACCTCTCCCCCTACCAGGTCAACGCCGACCTGATGGCCAAGGCCGGGCCAAACGCCGTGTTCCTGCACTGCCTGCCCGCCTTCCACGACCTGAACACCGGCATCGGCCGGCAGATCCACGAGAAGTTCGGGCTCACCGCCATGGAGGTCACCGACGAGGTGTTCGAGGGCCCGCAGTCCATCGTGTTCGATGAGGCGGAAAACCGCATGCACACCATCAAGGCGGTCCTGGCGGCGACGCTGGCTTAGGGAGACGCCGTTCCCACCAAGCCCCCTGTCAAAGGGACAACTCCCCTTTGAGAGCCCCAATCATGGGGCTGCACCCAGTACCTCCGAGGAGATTATGGAATGAAGCGCTATCTTATCCTGTCCGACGGCACGGTCTACGAGGGCGAGGCCTTCGGCGCGGAGGCCACGTCCATCGGCGAGCTGGTGTTCACCACCGGCGTGGTGGGCTACATCGAGACGCTCACCGACCCCAGTTACTACGGGCAGATCGTGATGCAGACCTTCCCGCTGATCGGCAACTACGGCATCATCGAGGAGGACTTCGAGGGCGAGTGCCGGGTCCGAGGCTACGTGGTGCGCCAGTGGTGCGATGCGCCGAGCAACTTCCGCAGCCAGTATGACCTGGACGCCTTCCTGAAGGCGAAGGGCGTGCCCGGCATCTGCGGCGTGGACACCCGCGCCATCACCCAGCACATCCGGGAGAAGGGCGTGATGAACGCCATCCTCTGCGATGCGCCGCCCGAGACACTTGACGCCGTGCGAGCCTATGCCATCACCGACGCGGTGCAGGCCGTGTCCACCGGCGTCACGGAGTTCTTCCCCCATCAGGGGGAGAAAACCCGCAGCGTCACCCTGATCGACTATGGCGCCAAGGCCAACATCGAGCGGGAGCTGCAGCGCCGCGGCTGCGACGTGACCGTCGTGCCCTTCGACACCCCGGCGGCGCAGATCCTCGCCGCGCGCCCCGACGGCGTCATGCTGTCCAACGGCCCCGGCGACCCGGCGGAGAACGATCAATGCATCGCGGAGATCCGGAAGCTGCTGGGCAGCGTCCCCCTGTTCGGCATCTGCCTGGGCCACCAGCTGATGGCGCTGGCCGCCGGCGGACGGACCGAAAAGCTCAAGTACGGCCACCGCGGCGCGAACCAGCCCTGCAAGGATCTCGCCACCGGCTACACCTACATCACCAGCCAGAACCACGGCTATGCGGTGGTGTCCGACAGTCTGCCCACAGGCAGGGTGCGCTTTGTGAACGCCAACGACGGCACCTGCGAGGGCGTCGATTACCCCGACCACCGCGTGTTCTCCGTGCAGTTCCACCCCGAGGCCTGCGCCGGCCCGATGGACACGTCGTTCCTGTTCGACAAATTCATGGATCTGATGGGAGGTGCCGGCCGTGCCGCTGAATAAGGACATCCGCAAGGTGCTGATGATCGGCTCCGGGCCCATCGTGATCGGCCAGGCGGCCGAATTCGACTATGCCGGGGCCCAGGCCTGCCGCGTGCTGAAGGCGGCGGGCCTGAACGTGGTGCTGGTGAACTCCAACCCCGCCACGATCATGACGGACAAGGCCCTGGCGGACGAGATCTACCTGGAGCCGCTGACCGTGGAAACCGTGAAGCGCATCATCGAAAAGGAAAAGCCCGACAGCATGCTGGCGGGCCTGGGCGGGCAGACGGGTTTGACGCTGGCCATGCAGCTGGACAAGGAGGGCTTCCTGGAGGCCCACGGCGTGCGCCTGATCGGCACCAACGCCGAGGCCATCGACCGCGCCGAGGACCGCCAGCGCTTCAAGGACACCATGGCCGAGATCGGCGAGCCGGTGATCCCCTCCGACATCGCCGAGGACGTGGACACCGCCCTCGCCATCGCGGAAAAAATCGGCTATCCCGTCATCATTCGCCCCGCCTTCACGCTGGGCGGCGGAGGCGGCGGCGTAGCCTACTGCGCGGAGGAGCTGCGCGAGGTTGCCCGCGTGGGCCTGGACGCCTCCCCCATCACCCAGGTGCTGGTGGAGAAGTACATCGCCGGGTGGAAGGAGATCGAATTCGAGGTCATGCGGGACGCCATCGGCAACGTCATCGCCGTGTGCAGCATGGAGAACGTCGACCCCGTGGGCATCCACACCGGCGATTCCATCGTGGTCGCCCCGGCGCTGACGCTTTCGAACAAGGAATACCAAATGCTCCGCTCCGCCGCGCTGAACATCATCGCAGCGCTGGGCATCGTGGGCGGCTGCAACTGCCAGTTCGCGCTGAACCCGTTGAGCTTTGAATACGCGGTGATCGAGGTCAACCCCCGCGTCTCCCGCTCCTCGGCGCTGGCCAGCAAGGCCACCGGCTATCCCATCGCCAAAGTCACCACGCAGATCGCGCTGGGCTACACGCTGGACGAGATCAAAAACGAGGTCACCGGCAAGACCTGCGCCTGCTTCGAGCCCGCCGTGGACTACGTGGTGGTGAAGTTCCCCAAGTGGCCCTTCGACAAGTTCCACACCGCCTCCCGCCGCCTGGGCACCCAGATGAAGGCCACCGGCGAGGTCATGGCCATCGCGCCTTCCTTCGAGATGGCGCTGATGAAGGCCGTGCGCGGCGCGGAGATCGGGCTGGACACGCTGAACCGCGTCCCCACGCCCGCAGAGGCCCGTACAGACATTCTGACGCGACTTCGGGCGCAGGACGACAATCGCATCTTCACGGTGTTTGAGGCGCTGAAAGGCGGCATTCCGGCCGCCACAGTGCATGCCGTCACCGGAATCGACCAATGGTTCCTCTCGGCGCTGGAGCGGCTCGCGGCGTACGAGGCGCGCATCGCCTCCGGCCTGTCCGACGAAGACTATCTGCTGGGCAAGCGGCTGGGCTATCCGGACGCGGCGCTCCGGCGGCTCTCCGGGCGGCAGGACCTGCCCGCCGCCTCCTCCACCTACAAGATGGTGGACACCTGCGCGGCGGAGTTCGACGCCGAGACGCCCTACTTCTACGAAACCTTCGATCAGGTATGCGATTCGCGGAATTTCCCGAGAAGCGGAAAGCCTGTGATCATCGTGTTGGGCAGCGGCCCCATCCGCATCGGCCAGGGCATCGAATTCGACTACTCCAGCGTGCACTGCGTGTGGACGCTGAAGCAGCTGGGCTACGACGTGGTCATCGTGAACAACAACCCGGAGACCGTATCCACCGACTACGACACCGCCGACCGGCTGTACTTCGAGCCGCTGACGGAGGAGGACGTCATGCGCATCCTCGAGGTGGAGAAGCCCGTGGGCGTGGTGGTGGCCTTCGGCGGCCAGACGGCCATCCGGCTCACCCAGGCGCTGGACCGTGCGGGCGTGCCGATCCTGGGCACCTCCGCGGAGGGCATCGACATCGCCGAGGACCGCGAACGCTTCGACCAGCTGCTGGAGCGGTTCTCCATCCGCCGCCCGAAGGGCCTGGCCGTGCGCACGCTGGACGAGGCGCTGGACGCCGCCGGCGCCCTGGGCTACCCGGTGCTGCTGCGGCCCAGCTACGTCATCGGCGGGCAGAACATGGTGATCGCCCACGCAGACCGGGACGTCCGCGCCTACATGCAGCGCATCCTGGCGGGCGGCATCGACAATCCCGTGCTCGTGGACAAATACATGTCCGGCGTGGAGCTGGAGGTGGACGTGATCTCCGACGGCACGGACGTGCTGATCCCCGGCATCATGCAGCACGTGGAGCGGGCCGGCGTGCACTCGGGCGACTCCATCGCCGTCTATCCCCCCTTCAGCCTGGACGACTCTATGATGGAAACCGTGGTGGCGCGCAGCGAGCAGCTGGCCCTGGCGCTGGGCACGAAGGGCCTGGTGAACATTCAGTACCTGGTCTACCACGGCGAGCTGTACGTGATCGAGGTCAACCCCCGGGCGTCGCGCACCATCCCCTACATCAGCAAGGTCACCGACGTGCCCATGGTGGACATCGCCAGCCGCGTGATGGTGGGCCAGACGCTGCGGTCCCTGGGCTACGGCACCGGGCTTTGCAAGGCCCCGCCCTACTGCGCGGTGAAGGTGCCGGTGTTCTCCTTTGAAAAGCTGACCGATGCCAACAGCTACTTAAGCCCGGAGATGAAGTCCACCGGCGAGGTGCTGGGCATCGGCAAGGACCTGTCCGAGGCGCTGTTCAAGGGCCTGGTCAGCGCGGGTATGCGCCTGCCCCACCCGGGCGACGCCACGGGCGTGCTGCTGTCGGTGGACGAGTACGACTACCACGAGGTCATCGAGGTGGCCCGCCGTTTCGCCGATCTGGGCTGCGCGCTCTACGCCACCGAGGGCACCGCGGAGGTCATCGCCACGCTGGGCCTGCCGGTGACCTCCGTGCCGGGCATCCGGGAGAGCGACCACTGCTTCGAGCTGCTGGACAGCGGTCAGATCCACTACATCCTCTACACCGGCGCACTGCTGGACGCCACCATGGAGGACTACATCGCGCTGCACCGAAAGGCGCTGTCGCTGAACATCCCCTGCCTGACCTCGCTGGACACCGCGAAGGCGCTCTGCGACATCCTGCTGAGCCGCTACAGCCAGCGGAACACCGAGCTGGTGGACATCAACCACATGCGCCGCGAGCGGCAGCGGCTGCACTTCGCCAAGCTCCAGGGCACCGGCAACGACTACATCGTCATCGACAACCGGGACGGCGCCGTGGCCTGTCCCGAGAGCCTGTGCGTGCGCCTGTGTGAGCAGCACTACGGCGTGGGCGCCGAGGGCATGGTGCTGATCGAGCGCTCCGACGTCGCCGACGCCCGCATGCGCCAGTACAACCGGGACGGCTCCGAGGGCGCCATGGGCGGCAACGCCATCCGCTGCGTGGCCAAGCTGCTCTACGACCGGGGCATCGTCAGCAAGCGGGACATCGCCATCGAAACCCAGAGCGGCGTCAAGCGGCTCCACCTGTTCACCCGCTACGGCAGGGTCTCCTCGGTGTCGGTGGACATGGGCCGGGCGGACCTGCGGCCCGCCGCCATGCCCTGCATGCTGCCGGGCGAGCGTGCGGTGGATGTGCCGGTGGAGATCGGCGGCCAGCCCTACCGCGTCACCTGCGTGTCCATGGGCAACCCGCACTGCGTGGTGTTCACCGACCGGGTGGAGTCGCTGGACCTGGAGGACATCGGCCCGAAGTTTGAAAACGCCCCGCTGTTCCCCGAGCGGGTGAACGCGGAGTTCGTCCGCGTGGTCAACCGCACCACGCTGCGCATGCGCTGCTTCGAGCGCGGCTCCGGCGAGACCATGGCCTGCGGCACCGGCGCCTGCGCGGCGGTGGTCGCGGCGGTGGAAAACGGCCTGTGCGCCCGGGATGTGGATGTCCAGGTGCAGGTGCCCGGCGGCAATCTGCTGGTGCGCTGCACCGACGAGGGCGTCACCCTCACCGGCCGGGTGGAGCTGGTATTCGAGGCGGAGTGTACGTACTGAGGCCGCCGAAGGGCATCGTTTCTCCACCATTTCACGCGCACCGGTTTTCCGGTGCGCGCGATTTATATGGTGTCGGCGGCTGCGGAAAACGGCTCCATCCCTTGGTTGACATCCGCGCCACGCTCGCATATAATGTGAAGGGGATTTTGGTTCAAGAGATTATTCGCGCCGGCCGCGGAGAGGAGGACTTTCGCCGCATGCAAGACAAGGACACAAAGGCATCCGGGCGGAGGCCGCTCTCCGGCGTTCGCCTCGGTGTGCTCAACAGCATACTGATCGTCATCGCCATCGCCGCCTCCGCGGTGCTGCTCTACACCGCGCGGGATTCCATCGACAGCTATCGCGGCATGCAGGCACTGACGGAGCGCTACATGAGCTGTCAGCAGGACGCCATACTCTTCCGGGAGGCCTCGGACTACCTGACCCAGGAGTGCCGCTACTTCGTCACCACCGGCGACGCGGCCCATGCCCGCTGCTATGTGGAGGAGATCGAAGTGGCCCGCCGCCGCGAGCAGGCCATCGAGGGCCTGGACGACATGCTGGTGGAGGCCCGTTCCTACGACCTCCTCGCCCGGGGACTCGAGCTCTCCGACGCGCTGGCGGAGACGGAGTGCTACGCCATGCGGCTGGCGGCGGACGCCCGGGGCACCGCGCCGGACACGCTGCCCGCGCGCATCCGCGAGGCGGAGCTCTCCGAGCAGGACGCCGTCAAGGTCGGCGCGGACAAGCTCGCCCGGGCCATGGAGCTGCTCTTCGGCGAGGAATATCAGCGCGACAAGGCCGAGATCGACAACTGCGCCGAGCAGAGCATCAACACGCTGGTCGAGGATCTGCGGCAGCGGCAGCGGGCCTCCTCCAACCAGCTGAGCCGGCTTCTGCTGCGCCAGCAGGCGCTCACCGGGCTGATGCTGGTGGTGCTGCTCGTGGCGGTGCTGTGCACCTACCTGCTGGTCATCCGGCCGCTGCGGCAGAGCGTCGCCTGCATCCGCGACGAGCAGAACATCCCCGTGACCGGCTCCCGGGAGATGCAGTTCCTGGCCCAGGCCTACAACGACATGTTCGCCCAGCAGACGCGCTCCACCGAGAAGCTCGCCTACTCGGCCACCCACGATTCCCTCACCGGCCTGTACAACCGCACCGCCTACGACGCGGAGTATCGGAAGATCGATCCCGCCACGGTGGGCGTGCTCATCATCGACGTGGACAAGTTCAAGACCTTCAACGACCAATACGGCCACGACATCGGCGACCGCGTGCTGCAGCGCGTGGCCCGGGTGCTCGCGGAGAGCTTCCGCTCGGAGGACTTCGTCAGCCGCATCGGCGGCGACGAGTTCTGCGTGATCATGAAGAACGTGGATTCCCGGATGCGCGGGCTGGTGGAGGGCAAGATCGTCCGGGCCAACGAGCGCCTCGCGGAGCCGCAGGACGGCCTGCCCAGCATCTCGCTGAGCGTCGGCGCGGCCTTCGGAGACCGGGAAAACCCCTCGGGCGACATCTTCAAGGACGCCGACACGGCGCTGTACGAGGTCAAGCACCGGGGCGGCCGCGGCTGCAAGGTGTATTGAGCCGGGAGCTCCGCCCCGGCGGGAGCGACCTGCGAAGGGAAGGCCCATTGACCCAAGGAATGCGAAGGAGGACACAGACATGCTGACTGTGGAAAAACTGAAGGACTACGGCGCAAACACCGAGGAGGCGCTGGCGCGCTGCTTCAACAACGAGGCGTTCTACCTGCGGCTGGTGGGCATGGGGCTCGCCGATCAGAACTTCGACCGGCTCCGGGACGCGGTGGCGGCGGGCAACGCGACGGCCGCCTTTGAGGCCGCCCACGCGCTGAAGGGCTCCATCGGCAACCTTTCGCTGACGCCGATCTACGCGCCCGTCAGCGAGCTCACAGAGCTGCTGCGCGGCAAGGCCGAGATGGATCCCGCGGCGGGTCCGCTGCTGGACGAGATCCTCCTGCAGCTCGAGGCGGCACGCAAACTCGCGGATTGATTGCGGGCATTCACCCAAAACATTGCGGCGGTTCAGTCGATGACTGAGCCGCCGCAATGCTGTCTCTTCCCGTCAAAAATACTGCTCGATATAGCATGGCTTCCGGTAGAACAGTTTGCCCGCCTCGGCGGGATCGCAGAACAACTCGACGCCGGACTGCCATTCGGGGTCCGGCCCATCCTCCAGGCCGCAAATCGCACGGCTGAAGGCGCGGATGTCCATGCGCACGTCCGGGGCCTCGTCGGTGCGGCGCACGTCGCTCTCGCCCGCCCCGAATTCCACCCGGAAGCAGCCGTTGTTCCCGGGGATCTGCGCGTCCTCCAGGGCCACCTTCAGCGTCCCCACGCCCCGGGGCCGCGCCAGCCGCAGCAGCGCCTCGGCGTTCACGGCGCGCACCATGCCGCGGC
>JAFWBZ010000083.1 GCA_017537105.1 Clostridia bacterium
CATGGGCGAGCGCGTAGAGGCCGGCCAGGTTCTGGCCGACGGCCCTGGTACCCACAACGGTGAGATGTCCCTCGGCCGCAACCTGCTGGTTGCCTTCATGCCGTGGGAAGGCCACAACTACGAGGACGCCATCATCCTCAACCAGCGCCCGATCGTCAAGGTCGGCGACCGCGTGGCAAACGGCGACGTCATTGCCGACGGTCCGTCCACCGCACAGGGCGAGATCGCGCTGGGCAAGAACATCCTGGTCGGCTACATGAACTGGGAGGGCTACAACTACGAGGACGCCGTTCTGCTCAACGAGCGTCTGGTGATGGAGGACGTGTTCACCTCCATCCACATTGAAGAGTACGAGTGCGATTCGCGCGACACCAAGCTTGGCCCCGAGGAGATCACCCGCGATATCCCCGGCGTCGGCGAAGACGCGCTGAAGTACCTCGACGAGCGCGGCATCATCATGGTCGGCGCGGAAGTCACCGCCGGCGACATCCTGGTCGGCAAGGTCACCCCGAAGGGTGAGACCGATCTGACTGCGGAAGAGCGCCTGCTGCGCGCGATCTTCGGCGAGAAGGCCCGCGAGGTCCGCGACACCTCCCTGAAGGTGCCCCACGGCGAGAGCGGCATCATCGTGGACGTGAAGGTCTTTACCCGCGACGCCGGCGACGAGATGAATCCCGGCGTGAACCAGGTGGTCCGCGTCTACATCGCCCAGAAGCGCAAGATCTCCGTGGGCGACAAGATGGCCGGCCGCCATGGCAACAAGGGCGTCGTGTCCCGCATCCTGCCCCGTGAGGATATGCCCTACCTGCCCGACGGCACCCCGCTGGACATCGTGCTGAACCCCCTGGGCGTGCCCTCCCGTATGAACATCGGTCAGGTTCTGGAGGTCCACCTGGGCTACGCGGCCCAGGCCCTGGGCTGGAAGGTGGCCACGCCGACCTTCAACGGCGCCAATGAGACCACCATCCGCGAGACCCTGAAGCTGGCCGGACTCCGCGAGGACGGCAAGAGCGAGATGTACGACGGCCGCACCGGCGAGAAGTTTGACAACGACGTCACCGTGGGCTGGGTGTACTTCCTGAAGCTGCACCACCTGGTGGACGACAAGATCCACGCCCGCTCCACCGGCCCCTACAGCCTGGTCACCCAGCAGCCTCTGGGCGGCAAGGCCCAGTTCGGCGGCCAGCGCTTCGGCGAAATGGAGGTCTGGGCCCTGGAGGCTTACGGCGCTGCCTACACCCTGCAGGAGATCCTGACCGTCAAGTCCGACGACGTGACCGGCCGTGTGAAGACCTATGAGGCCATCGTCAAGGGCAACAACATTCCCCAGCCCGGCGTGCCCGAGAGCTTCAAGGTCCTGGTCAAGGAGCTGCAGAGCCTGTGCCTGAACGTCCGGGTGCTGGACGAGCAGGGCGAGGAGATCGAGCTCAAGGACGACGATGACGACGATTTCATCCCCGATATGAAGGATGAGCTGTACGCTGCCGACGACGGCGAGATCGAGGCCGGCGGCTTCAGCATCGAGGACGTGCCCGAGGACGAATTCGGCGCGGACTTCGGCCTGGATTTTGAGAACGAAGAGGAGGATCTGTGATGAGCTACACACCTTTTGACGCCATTCAAATCGGCATTGCTTCTCCGGAAATGATCCTCAGCTGGTCCCACGGCGAAGTGAAAAAGCAGGAGACCATCAACTACCGCACCCTGAAGCCCGAGCTGGAAGTCCTGTTCTGCGAGCGCATTTTCGGACCCAACAAGGACTGGGAGTGCCACTGCGGCAAGTATAAGAAGATCCGCTACAAGGG
>JAFWBZ010000084.1 GCA_017537105.1 Clostridia bacterium
CCTCAGACACGGGGATAAACGCGCCGGAAAGCCCGCCCACGTGGGACGACGCCATCACGCCGCCCTTCTTCACCGCGTCGTTCAAAAGCGCCAGCGCCGCCGTGGTGCCGTGGGCGCCGCAGACCTCCAGGCCCATCTCCTCCAGTATGGCCGCCACGGAGTCGCCCACCGCGGGCGTCGGCGCCAGGGAGAGATCCACGATGCCGAAGGGCACTTCCAGCCGCCGGCTGGCCTCCCGGGCCACCAGCTGGCCCACGCGGGTGATGTGGAAGGCGGTGCGCTTGATGGTCTCCGCTACCTCGTCGAAGGGCGCGCCCTTCACCTGCTCCAGCGCCACCTTCACCACGCCGGGGCCGGAGACGCCCACGCTCACCGCGCAGTCGCCCTCGCCCGGTCCGTGGAACGCGCCGGCCATGAAGGGATTGTCCTCCACGGCATTGCAGAACACCACCAGTTTTGCGCAGCCCAGGCCGCCCTGATCCGCCGTCTGCGCGGCGGTCTGCTTCACCACGCCGCCCATCAGCCGGACGGCATCCATGTTGATGCCCGCGCGGGTGGAGCCCACGTTGACCGACGAGCACAGGTATTCCGTGGTCGAGAGCGCCTCCGGGATGGACTCGATCAGCCGCCGGTCCGCCTCGGTCATGTCCTTGTGCACCAGCGCCGAATAGCCGCCGATGAAGTTCACGCCCGTGGCCTTCGCCGCCCGATCCAGCGCACGGGCCACCCGCACCGGGTTGCGGATCGCGCCGGTCACCAGCGCCGCGGGGGTCACGGAGATGCGCTTGTTCACGATGGGCACGCCGATCTCCCGCTCGATCTCCTCACCCACCTGCACGAGCCGCTCCGCCCGCCGGGTGATCCGGTCATAGATGTTGTCGCAGAGCTTGTTCTCGTCGTCCGTCACACAGGAAAACAGCGAGATGCCCATGGTGATCGTGCGCACGTCCAGCTTTTGATGGTCGATCATCTGGAGCGTTTCCAGGATCTCGGAGGTGTTGATCATGTGCATGGGAGCGCCTCCTTAGATTTGGTGCATCGCTTCGAAGATTTCGCTGCGCTGGATGCGGATCTGCACGCCCAGCTCCGCGCCCAGCGCGTCCAGCCCGGACTTCAGCGCGTCGAAGGAGCAGGTGGAGATGTCCGCGATCAGGATCATGCTGAACAGGCCGGACACGATGGTCTGGGAGATGTCCAGGATGTTCGCGTCGTTTTCATAGAGGATGGCGCTGACCTTGGCGATGATGCCCTTCCGGTCCGTGCCCAGCACGCTGATGACCGCCTTTTTCACTTCGTTCATGGGATGACCTCCCGGCGTTTTTTCCCATGGTACTCCTTGCGAACTGCTTTTTCAAGCAGCATTGTATGAATATTTGCGCTTCCGGGCGGCGCAGTTGCCCGAATCCTGCGCGGATTTACACCCTCGGGCTTGCGGAGGAGCGCGCTTTGGGCGTATAATGGTCGCAGATTGAGAATAAGGAGCTTAACCTCATGCTGAGCGAATACCTGATGATCGGTGAAATCACCAAGCCCCAGGGCGTGCGGGGCGAGGTGAAGGTGCGCCCCTGCACCTGCGACCCGGACCGCTTCGAGGGCCTGGAGACCGTCTACTTCCAGCGGGACGAGGCGTACGTCCCGGTGCGCATCGCCGTCAACCGCCTCGCGCCGGATGCCGTGTTTATGAACGTGGAGGGCGTGACCGACCGCGACCAGGCGGAGAAGCTGCGGGGCACGCTGCTGTACATCGACCGGGCCCACGCCGTCGAATTGGACGAGGATTCCACCTTCCTGACGGACCTGTACGGCCTGCGGGGCATCGTGGACGACGGACGCGACCTGGGAAAGATCGTGGACGTGATGCAACCCGGCGGCAACGACGTCTACGTGTTTCAGGGTCCGCTGGGCGAGGTGCTGGTGCCCGCGCTGAAGAGCGTGGTGCTGGCGGTGGACCTGGAGGCGGGCGAGATGCGCCTGAGTGGCAAGCGACTGGACGAGGTGGCCGTGTTCGATGAGGATTAAGGTTTTCACGCTGTTCCCGGATATGCTGCGGGCGATGCTGTCCGAATCCATCCTGGGCCGGGCCATCGAGCGCGGCCTGATCGAGGTGGAGCTTTTCAACATTCGGGACTACACGCTGGACAGGCACCGCTCCACCGATGACTATCCCTTCGGCGGCGGCGCGGGCATGGTGATGATGGCCCAGCCCATCGTGGACGCCATCCGCGCCAACACCGGGCCGGACTTCCGCGGGCGCCGCATCTACCTCTCCCCCCGGGGCCGGACGCTCACCCAGCGCACAGTGGAGGCGCTGGCCCGGGAGGAGGAGCTGGTGCTGCTCTGCGGCCACTACGAGGGTGTGGACCAGCGGGCGCTGGATGCGGTAATCGACGAGGAACTGTCCATCGGCGACTACGTGCTCACCGGCGGCGAGCTGGGTGCGCTGGTGGTGATCGACGCCGTGGCGCGGCTGGTGCCCGGCGTGCTGGGCAGCGACGCCTCCCCGGAGGACGAGAGCTTCACCACGGGACTCCTGGAGTATCCCCAGTACACCCGCCCCGCGGACTTCCGCGGCGCAAAGGTGCCGGAGGTGCTGCTGGGCGGCAACCACGCGCACATCGCCGCCTGGCGGCGGGAGCAGTCGCTGGAGATCACCCGGGAACGCCGCCCGGAGCTGCTGGCTGACGCGCCGCTGGACGACCGGGACCGGGATGTGCTGGAGAGACTACAAAGGCACACAGCGGTGTTCTCTATCCTGACGAGCTGTTCCGTCCGCTGCGAGCGGCTGGAGCTGCGGCTGGCGGACCAGTTTCCGAAGCGCTGGCTCAGCGCCTTTGTGCCCGAAGATCGGCGCAAGGCCGCGAAAAAGCCCTGCCTGTCCGGCCGGCGGCACGTGGGTTTCCTGTGGCGTGCCTTCACGGAGGGCTTCATCGACGGCTGCGCGGAGGGCGATGCCGCCCGCGCGGCGTGGTTCGATCGTGCGCCGGATCACTGCCTGCTCTATCTGCCGGACGAGCGGCTGCTGTACCGCACGGAGGGCGCGATCCCGTCCGAAGCGCTTAAGCGGCTGGGACAGGCGGTGCTCGCCGACGAAGCGCTGACGCGGACGTTTGTCCGGACGGGAAAAGGGGACATCGGCCCCTGGTATACGGCATTATCTGCACAAGTTTAACACAAATTGGCCCTTGTCATCCCTCCGCGTCCATGCTATAATAAACAGGTTGAAAACGGGCGGTCCTCTGTCGCTGTGTGCGGGCATGAACGTCCTGGAGAGGAAAGGAGGAAATTCCCATGAATGAGATCATCCGTTCCATCGAGAGCGCCCAGCTCAAGAAAGACATCCCGGAGTTCGCCATCGGTGATACCGTGCGCGTACAGGTGAAGGTTGTCGAAGGCTCCCGCGAACGTCTGCAGGCCTTTGAAGGCGTGGTCATCGCCCGCCGCAATGGTTCCGTGCGCGAGACGTTCACCGTCCGCCGCACCTCTTACGGCGTCGGCGTGGAGCGCACGTTCCCGCTGCACAGCCCCCGCGTGGATTCCATCAAGGTCATCCGTCGCGGCAAGGTGCGTCGCGCGAAGCTGTACTATCTGCGCGAGCGCAGCGGCAAGGCTGCCAAGGTCAAGGAGAGGACCTGATTCTTTCCGACCGAATCCGGGAATCGCAATGCGGTTCCCGTTTTTCATACGAATTCGCATTCATTTCCACCGGAGGTGATACCGTGCCCGACCGCATCAACTGGTATCCGGGCCACATGGCGAAGTCCCGCCGCCTGCTGCAGGAGCAGCTGCGGGCGGTGGACGCGGTGATCGAACTGTGTGACGCCCGCGCGCCGCTGGCCACCCGAAACGCCGATCTGAAGAAGCTGACCCGGGACAAGGCGCGCATCCTGGTGCTGAACAAGGCGGACCTGGCGGATGACCGGGAGACGGCGAAGTGGCTCGAGCGCTTTCGCCGCGAGGGTTTGACCGCCATGCGCTTCAATTCCAACGGCGGCAGGACGAAGGAGATCCTCGCGAAGATCGAGGAGGCCTCCGCGCCGGCCCTGGCCCGCTTCGCCGCCCGGGGCGTGAAGAAGACGGTGCGCTTCATGGTCACCGGCATCCCCAACGTGGGCAAGAGCACCTTCATCAACCGGCTGCACGGCTCCGCCATCGCCAAGGCCTCCGACCGCCCCGGCGTCACCCGCGCAAACCAGTGGGTGCGCCTCGGCCCCTACCTGGAGATCCTGGACACCCCCGGCATGCTGCCGCCCCGCATGGACGACCAGGAGAGTGCGCGGCTGCTGGCCTATTTGGGCTCCATCCGGGATGAGATCATGGACACCGAGGACCTGGCGGGTGGACTGCTCTCGCGACTGTACGCGCTGAACCCCGAGGCGGTCTCGGCGCGGTTCAAGCTGCCCGGGGATGTGGAAAACACGCCCCATGGGCTGCTGGAGGCCGCCTGCCAGGGTCGCGGCTGGCTGCTCTCCGGCGGGCGCTATGACACCGACCGCGCCGCCGCGCTGGTGCTGGACGAGTTCCGCGCGGGCAAGATTGGCAGGCTCACCATTCAGGGGGCGCTGCCCCCTGAAAACCCCCGCCAAAGGGACCAGTCCCTTTGGAATCCCATATTCCGGCCGCATGCGGCCGGGGATTAATTAAACAAAAATGGCTGTTCCGAAAATAAACCGGGACAGTCCTTTTTTGGTATTGTTTTTATATCCTCATCGAAACGAC
>JAFWBZ010000085.1 GCA_017537105.1 Clostridia bacterium
ATTCATCCGTCATCTTGAGCACATAGGTGCCGCCACGGGCAACCGCCCGCACGCCCTTGGAATCGGATGCTTCCTGCACGCACACCGGACAGGGCAACAGGTCTTTTGCCTGAGCATCCTCCAGCGATATGGCTTCGTTTGCTCCGCCAGCGTAGGTGCAAAGTGGGGTAGCGTGATAGCATGTTTCCATCAGGTCTTGAGCATTATGATAATAGGTGTTCCTGTTTGCCTGATCACCATAATAGTCTTCATACCAATCGTTTTGCTCGACGGTTTTTTCATAATGAAAGAGTATACCATCCGGGTCAATGCCCATTGCTTTGATGGCATTTCGAATCATTTGATGATTGTCAGAGCTGTCATCCGAAACACCCATTTCCACTGCACCTGGAATCTCCGCGACAGACTGAATGCCGTATTGTCCGACCATGTCGTGGAGCTGGCTAAGTTCTGTGTCGCTGTATATCGTCCATGATGCTATGGCGACTGGTACTCCGATCAACAGTAGACATAGAGCTATCCAAACAGCTTTTCTATATACGCTCATATGCAATGCCTCTCATTTCTTTATTTTGAAATCAAAACCTAGTACTTAGACACATCTGTGATAAGTGTTGTTCCTGCCAAAGTCAGAGACATCAGAGACTGTTGTGTAATAGTTTAATCGTATGGCGACGACAAAAAAGCTGGACAAACCGTGATTTGTTGATATAAGTATTATACAGCAATAGGACAAATCCATCAAGAAGTATCATGCCCGCCACTTGAATCCCACGCCGGTGGGAGTGGTCACGATGTCGAGAAACCCGTTGGCCGAGGTGCCGATGGAGATCTGGTTCACGGCTTCCAGCCTCGTCACATACAGCTTGTTGTCCGAGAAATAAGCCAGCTCCGTGCCGCCCATGACGAAGGCCAGGCGGGTATTGGTCAGTCTCATCTTCACGGCGGAATCCGAGGTCGCCATGTCCAGGTACGGCGTGCCGCCGTCATCGCCAAAGGTGAAGCTGGAGAACAGCTGATCCAACCCGTCCTCCGTCTTCTGGAGCCGGTTGAAGGTCAGCGTCATGTCGCTGTCCGTCTGGGCCAGGTCGCTGCGGATCAGCTCGATCTGCGCGACGGCATCCAGAAAGTCGGAAGCGCTGGCAAATTGCTCGGACAACCCCAGGGAGCCGATCAGGGCGATGATTCGGTCCTCCATTTCGGCGTCCAAATCCTCAATGGAGTCCTCCAGCTCCGTCATCGAAGCCCTGGTATCGTCCGGGGAAGCCGACCAGGAAGTGGCCATCGTGCCTTCCTCCAGCTTCACCTTGTTGAACAGCACCGTCACGCCGGTGGTGCTGCCGCTGATGCCAGCATATAGATGGAGCTCCCAGTTGCCGGACGTGGCGGGCGTGGTGAAGTGCCGCACCTGTCGGCCGTAGGTGAAATCCAGCGTGCCGGAATCATGGACGGACCCGTTGTTCCAGTTGACCAGCTTCCAGGTCACGCCTGCGGCGTTGCCCGCCTCCAGCACGACCTCCTTGACCGAGAGCGTATAGGCCGTGTTCGGCTCAAGCTCGTCCGCCGCCAGCCAGAAGCTGTCCGCGCCGGTGGCGACGAGGCGGAACGCGTCGCTGTGGTCGATCAGGTTGACGCCGCCGACGCTGAGGCCGCTGACCGTTTCCAGCGCGTCGCTGGCCGCGGCCTGCGCCGCAGCCGCCTTGTTGTAGGCGGCCTTTGCGGCTTCATAGGACGAGGACAACGACACCAGGGAATAGGCCCAGGTGCCGTCCGAAAAGACGGTCAGGTCGGTGAAGTACAGGCTGTTGGTGGAGCCGGGAGTGTAGGTCGGCTCCGTATCCGTCCATCCGCCCGTGGGCGGCTTGGTCGTGGGCTTGGACGGTTTGGCGAGGGTGGAGGCCTGGAGCAGGTAATACCGCGTGGTGGACCAGACATCCACCACGCAGGACAGCGAGATCGTCGCCGAGCTCTTGACCGCCATGCCTCACGCCTCCAGCTGGGCGATATAGGTGGCCTTGTTCGTCACATCGCCCGCGGAGATGGTCAGCGTCTGGCCGGTAGCCGTGGCAGTGGCGCTGCCGTCCTTGTACCACCTTATCGTCCCCAGCGCCGTCAGCGCGTTGCCGGTCACCTCCACGCCGCCCTGATATACGTGGGCGGTCAGTACGGTTTCGACGGCGCTGTTCTTGAAGATCGTGCCGTTGGAGCTGGTGACGCTCATGGTGATGGCCGCGTCGCCCTGGTCGCCCTTCGCGCCCTTGATGTTGTTGACGTAGACCCACTTCGCCGTGGAGGCGTTGCCGGCGACCGTGCAGCGGTAGGTGTTGTAGGTACTGGTGTTGAGGTACATGTCGCCGACCTTCGCGCTGGAGACGCCGCTGCCGCTGAAGATCGTGGCTGTGGTGCTGGTGCCGGTAATGCCCGTGCCCGTGTACCATTGCGCACTGGAGCCGTTGCTGCCCTGCCGGGAGACGGAGTAAACGGGATCGGATTCGGTGTTGTCCGTGTAGGTGAATACCATCCGCGTCCAAAGATACTGTCCCGCCGATACGCTGGGCGGTGAGGACTGCCAGGTCCCGGTGGGCGGGGTGGTGTTGCCTGTGCTGCCCTGATAGTCGATGGCCACGCTGGCAACGCCCTTGCCCGTAGGACCGGTTTGTCCCTGAGGCCCCTGCCCGCCTGTTGCCCCGGTGAAGGCGATGGCCACGCTGAAATCCTTGTTGATCGTGATGTCGCCGTCCACGACCACGGGGATATGGACGACGCCCGCCGTGGTGAAGGATGTGCTGGCCGTGATGGTCAGCGTGGGCGACGTGGCATCCGTGTCCTTGGTGACCGTGATACCCGTGGGCGCCGTCACCTGAGACAGGTTCACGGTGGCCGCGACCTGCTCCGATCCACGCATGGCGATGATCTGCGTGGTGCAGCTGCCGGCCCTGGCCGCGTTGGTCGTGCCGGGGAAGGTGTAGGAGTCGTTCGTCTAAATGACCGAATAGGCGTCGGTGATATCGACGATGGAGATCTGGTCTGCCGATTTAATGGCCATGTGGTTGCCCCCTTTGTTATATCATCTATTCGCACATAAAAGTGACCTTGGTATCCACGTCCGCCGCGGACAGGGTAAACTGGAATCCGTTGTGAGATAGACGCGAGTCGTCCGTGGAAATGACGCCGTAGCGATCTTCGCCCATCCGCTGCCAGCTCCATTGCAGATATGCCCCGGAGCCGAAGGTGCTGCGCTACGCCGTGATGTCGGTGATCCGCTGCGACCCGTGATAGATCACTGCGGACAGCACTGTGGAGACGGCGTTGTTCTTGAATACCGTACCTCTGGAAGAATCAATCCGAAGCGTTGTCGCGGCTTCTCCCGACGCGCCGGTCAGACAGGTGGGTTGTGATTCATCCGTCGTGCCTGTGGCGTAAGTGGTGACCGTCTTTTGCCACATGTACTTACCGTCCTCCCAGTCCGGCGCTTCCGCCGACCAGCCCCCGATGGGCGCGACGGACGGCGAAGTGCCCAGGGCGTACAGCACCTGCACGTTGGAGACTGCCGCGGCGCGGAGCCGGTCGATGTTGGCGTTGATGCCCTCCACCCGCAGGTTGATGCCCACGTTGCTGGACAGGTCGAGCGTCTCGCCGACATCCGCGGCCAGCTTGTTTGTCGTGATGCTCCCCGCCCGTATGCGATCCGCGGACAGGAAGCCGGTGATCAGCATGTCGGCAGTGAATCCTTCCCCCGTACCAAAGGTGCGCCAGTCCCACGCACCATCGTCTGTGCGGGCGGAAGCGATCATAAATCCCTCCCCGCACAGCTTCATGGCGCTGGCACCGTTGACGCTCTCCAGGATCAGGTTGCCGTCCGCATCGGTATACCAGTTGGATACGCTGGAGGACAACCGGGTCTTGAGGACGTCGATCATGCCCTCAAGATTTTGTGCCGGAATGGAGCCGTCCGAGCCAATGGCCTTCGCCCGGTCGTAGAGCGCTTTCCTGTTGTTGACCGTCTCCGCGATGCCGGTGATCTGGCTGATGATGTTGCCCAGCGACACGCCGCTGATGCTGGTCAGGTCGTTGGTGATCGTGACGGAATCCTTTTCCGGGGCGTCCAGGCGCTCCACCAGTTTGGAAACATACGCCTGGTCGTTCAGCGATAGCGCCTCGTCCCAGATACGCAACTACTGTCCGATCTCAAACCGTTCCAATTCGTAACCGCCGATACAGGAGAGATTTTGAATACTGGCGCTGTACGTCACCGTGGGCTTGGACAGCTGCGCCATGACCTCGCAGGCCTCGCGGTACAGCAGCTCTTCCTGTCCGGGCGCGTAGTCCGTATTGCTCCAATAGCCGTCAATCAGCATGTCTCCCATGGCCATGGCGAAGCGGTTCTCAATCTCCTGCTGACTGGACAGGGATGCCTGGTATTCCAGACGTACATCCTCATGCTGTACCGCCAGTTCCACGGCAGTGCGCATCAGTTCATACAGGCCGGGATCGTCCTCCGTTCCGGCATAGATGGCGGCGATGCCTTCCTCCAGAGTGGCGATCTGCGCGAGAATGTCCGCCTTTTTCGCTTCGTCCGCGGTTTTGGCATACTCTTTGCGCAGGCTCTCGATGCTCAGTTCCTTGGATTCCACGGCGACCTCCCTGCCGCCGATCTTTGCCGCGGGCTTCTTCAGAAACTTCACGACGTAATCGACGGGTTCGCCGATGGCCCAGCCCGTCTGGCGTCGGTGTGTGCCGTCCGGGAGAATCAGCGTGATCTCGTCCTCGTCGCCCTGAACGGCGTCCGCTTCTGTCGCGTCGCCGCCGAGAATGGTTCGGGTGAGATGATTGCCGTCAAATACATACAGCACGTAGTCGATCTGCCCCCACAGTTCATTCAACTGGTTTTCCAGTTGGAGCAGTTGGGTGATTGTCGTGCTGCTGGAGGCTTTGGCAGTCGCGATATCCCGAAGGTAATCCGCAAGCGCCTGCTCATGCATTGGCGTGAAAATGCCCAGGCTGCGAAAGTAGTCGAAGTTCAACAGGTATGGCAGACCTGTGGGATTGACGTCGTCGATCCCCACATAGCCGTGATCGCCGTATTCACCCTCCACATACAGCCTCGTGACGATATTGGAGGCGTCTTCCTTACGCTCTATGCCGTCCAGGTTCTTGCCGAAGTTCAGTTCCATCATGGAATCGTATCGGTTCAGCGACACGACTGTGACGGACTTGTCGTCGCCATCGAAGACCGGGCGGGCATTGAACAGCTTGCAGATGTCGGAGATCAACAGGTACGCCCCACGCTTGTTCTCGGATTTCAGGGAGCGCACCTTCTCCGTCACGCCGTCCGCCTCATAGAACGTCTCGCAGTATTTGAGCGTCCAGCCGGTGTTTTGGAGCGCCTGTTCCAGGAGGTACCGCGCAGTGCCGATGCCGTTGGTATCGTCGAAGGTGAGGAAGAGGTTCTTCTTGGAGAGCAGGGAACAGACGTGCTGACAGGTGATCGCCGCTGATACCGCAAGGCCCTTGTGGGAGCGCTTCGGCGCGTTCAACAGGAACCAGTCCTTAATACCCTCCCGGTTCTCGCAGACCTGATAGCCGCTGCGAACGAAATCCCAGCGATAATTGCGCTCGCCATTGACGGTTTGGGGCTATGTGAAGGTCAGCTCCTTCCAGCCGCTGATCTCCGTGGTCAGGGCGACGTCACAGGCCTGCCCCTCGGGTTTCAGCTCGGAATCAAAGATTTCGCACAGCTTGATGCGGTTCATGTCGTGGATCGAAATGCGCGTGGCCATCTGTGCCGCCTCCCTTCATCCGTCACCGCACCCGCGGCGTATAGTCGATTTCCAGTCGTGTGAGATCCAGCCCGTCGCCGCTGATTTCGATCTCGTTCATGGTGACCACCGGGGCCTCCGCCGTACCGCTTTCCGGCATGGCTTCGGAGATGACCGCCCGGTTCGGGCTGCTCACCAGCCGGATGCTCTTCCAGCCGTTCAGGTAGATGAACTGTCCCGCCATGTGGGGGAGAAAGCCTCCGTCCGACGTGATGATGTTGCTGTTCGCTGTGTAGTTCACACGCAGAGCGCGGACAAACGGCGTACACGGCGCGAGGGTGATATACCCTTCGTCGTGAAACGGGAAGGCCATTTCAACATGGTCGCCCAACTCTGTGCGCGTCTGTCCTCTTGCGCTGTCAAGCAAAAGTGCTTGACTTTCAAGAAGACTGTCTGAACGGAGATTTACGACCCTGCACCGCTGTCCTGTGGTCAGGTTGCGGATCAGCATGCCGCTGCCTACGTTTCCTGCAACGCGGATGATGGTGTGCGCTGCCTCCGTGCCCGGATTAAATAAAAGAAAGGAACGGGTTTCCAAAGTTGGTGCAGCGGGCATTATGGCAGCGGGCAGCAATCCGGTATGCGCCAGGGTACGATCATCGATATCCCCGCTGTAGGACCTCTGGAACATATGCCCGAAAGGTTCGTAGCAGGTGAACGTCGCGGTAAAGGTTCCTGAAAATAGCTTATTTCCACTGTCGTCCGAATGGTCGTACAGCGTAATCACGACACGCTTGCTGGCGACCACATCGTACCAGCAGTAGGGCTTGTGATCGAAGACCAGCTGCCCGCGGGTACCGCGGTACAGCCAGTGATAGATGCCCTCCAGTGCCGTTTCGCCGATGTCCTCGAAATAGCAGTCCTATTCAAATATCCGCGGCTTTACTCGCACGCCGATATAGTATCCGCCATCCCGGTGATCCGGCTCGATGTCGCTGATCTCGTAATCCTCCATCTCACTGCCGCGATCCTTGGGATCGGGACGATACCAGCAGCCGAGCGTATTGCAATGGGTCCCGTTGAAGCTAAAGCCATCCATTGTTCATCACATCCTTATTAAGGGCAGGCCGGATCATCCGATCCGAAGCCCGCCCACGCTCATGCCCCGCATGGCCTTTTCCATGATCTGTTCGCCGATCTTCTCGGCGATCTCCTCGTAGTCCGCGTCCGTTTCCAGCTTTTGCACCTGGACGGTGATGTTCTCGATCGTGCAGTTGCCCTGTTGCGCTTCCTGCACCTGTGGAATCACCGTAGCTGTAGGCACACGCATCATCCGAATCTCGTGCAGCGACTTCAACAGATCCTCGAACAACTCCGTCTGGTAGGGATTGAGAATGCGTTCCGGTCGGGTTTTCGTGCCGTCCAGCCAGGCCAGCCCGGTGTTGTAGGCCAGACCGCCCTGAGCGTATGCCTTGACGGTGATCTTCTTTTTGAGCTCCGCCGCCCACTGCCCGATGGCGCTGCTGTTGGAACCGCTGACCGCGCGGCAGGCCTTGTCCACCCAAGCCTTCGCGGCCTTCAGCGCGTCCGCCTCCGTCTTGTAGCCCTTCAATTCCTTGCTGGCATAGCCGGGCCCGACGTAGGGCACGATGGCCTTATACTTCTTCTTTTTGCCCGAGGAGCCTTTTGAGCCTGAACCGCTGGAACCGGAAGACCCGGATGAACCGGAGGAGCTGTCCGAGCCGTCCCCAACGGAGGTATAGTCCGCGGTGAGGATGTCTGACGTGACCTGCTTATGGGCCTTCGCCAGATCCTCCAGCTTTTTCTTCCATTCATCCACATAGGCCTGCGCCTGAAGCTCGCCGGCTTCCTTGTAATCCGCGCTGTGCTGCTTCAGGAATTCGATGATCGCGTCGTCGCCCTGGGAAATGATCTCCTCCACTTCGTCCCAGTAGGTACGGGTGGTGCCGCGCATGTCGTCCAGCATCTCCTGCCAGCCGATGCGCATATTCTCACGGGTGGCGTCGGTGGCCTTCTCGTAATCCTCATGGTTCTCGATCAGCCAGGCCATGATCTCCTCGTCCGTCAGGGTCAGCAGCTCCTGCATCTCCTCCATGAGCTTGCGGGGGTTGGCGAGCAGTTCCTCATAGTAGCTCTCCACATACTCTATGTAGTCGTCGATGCTCTCGATCTGCGACTCAATGGACTTTTTCTGAGCCTCGACCTCCTGCTCCGCCAGATCCCAGGCGATTTCCTCCCGGAGCTCCGCGATCTGTTCCCGGAGTTCCATCTCTTCCTTTTTTCGGGTGGGGTCGGCAGAGACCCGGGCCAGCTGGGCTTCCAGGTCGGCCAGCTTCTTGGCACGGTCTTCCTCCTCATTCAGCTTCTTGCGGGCGTTCAGCTGCTCGTCCAGCAGGGAGAGTTCTTCGTTCAGTGCCGTTCGCTTGGCTTCGGCCAGCTCGGTGAGCGAGTCCCGCTCCTTTTCATAGCGCTTCTTGAGGATGTCGATGATCTCGTTCTCGATGTCGATCGTGCCCTGGAGCATCCGCTTGTTCAGAGCTTCGCGGTCTTCGATGGCGTCGTGGATCAGCTTGCGAAGGTCGATCTCCATCTCGCGGATGGTGTCCCGCTGCTCCTGCATAGCCTGGTCCAGCTTCTCCAGGTCGATCTTGTGCTGCAGCAGCGTCTGCGAATACTCCTGGTGTCGCTGCTGAAGGGCTTCCAGATCTGCTTTTGCCTGCTTGTACTTCTTGCTGGATTCCTTGTACTTGGCCATGACCGCTTCCTTGGCGGCCATCTGTGTTTCGAGGACCTTCAGGTAGGCCTCCAGGCGGGTGGAATCGTCCTGAACGATCTCCTTCTCCACCTGCATGTATTTGATAACGCCCTGAAGCTCACCGCGCACTTCGTGGTACTGCTGGGCGAGCTGCGCCATCTTGCGCCGGTGATCGTCGATCTCGGTCTGCTCCGACATGCTGTTCAGCAGCTTCTGGATGTCCTTCGACACGCTGGTGGATTTGCTGCCACTGCCACCGCCGCCGCCCTTGCCACCGCCGCCACCGCCGCCGGAGGACTTGCCGCCGCCTCCGCCCTTGAGCGGATTGCTGCCGGCGTACTTCAGCACGGTCTGGTTGGTGTTCAGCATGGTGCGGGTCCAGGTTCCGGAGATCGGATCCCACTGAGCGCCTTCCTGGGGCAGCGTGATGGTTTCCGTCGTCCACTGGCCGGTGGCGATCAACGCCTGTACGGTCTCCGCCGCCAGGTTCTGTACGCTGATCAGGCCGGAGGTCAGCGCGGAGAAATCCGCCACCGACGTGCCGGTGATCACGATGAACGCCGCTTCGTTCAGACGGTCAAAGGCGGCTTCTCCCTCAGCCAGCGCGCCGGAGATCATGGGGCCGACCTGATCCCAGTTTTGCAGCAGCGCCGCGGGATCGAGGTTGCCCAGGTAGCTGGCCAGGTTCTCGATCTCGCTGGTCGCTACGGTCGTGCCCGCCGCGATCTTCTTGGACGCGGCGAGATACTCGTTGTTGGCCTTGACCGCCTTGGCCGCTTCCTTGTTGTAGGTTCCGAAGGCGTCGCTGACGGAGATCGCGCCGTGCTTCAGATCCTCAATGGCCGACGCGGTACTCTTGAAGTATTTTGCGTTGGCGGACTTCTGTGCGTTCCCCAGCTCCTTGCCCAGCGCGGACACCTTATTTGAAGCGGCCCGGGAGGAGTCGGAGAGGTCATCCTGCTCGCCTTCGAGGTCGGAGACAGATTCGGCCAGGTTTCCCGCCGCTTTGTTTGCGTCGTCCAGGGCGATGATCAGGGAGGGATAGGTCTTTGCAATGGACTGCTGAAGCGACTGGTCAAAGCTGTTCCATACATCCATGGCCGCGGCAACGCCGTCCGTTCCACCGGAGCCAAAGGCTTCTACCATCGCGTCGATCTGGTCCTGATATCCGCTGGTTCCGGCGCTGTTGGATTCGCGCTCCTCCCGCAGGGATTCCGCCATGTCCGAGAGGGAGATGGACTGCGCCGCTTCCCGCATCTCGTACAGCTTGGCGACGATCTCCTCCACGTTGCCGCCGCATTCCACGGCCAGCGCGGAGATGTCTCCGAACATTTCGCACATGGCTTCCAGGTGACCGGCTTCGTCCAGGTTGGATAAAGCCTCCTCCCAGGCCCTGGTGACATCCTCTCCGGCCTGTTCAGCCTGTATGACAGCGTTTTCAAGATAGGCCACGCCGCCCTTGTAGTTGTTTTCATCCGTTTTTCTGAAGGTTCTGCCGCGTTCGCCGCTGGCCGCTGCCTGCGCGGCCTTGGCCTGGAGTTCGGTGACCACGCCGTAGGCGGCGGCTTCGCTGTAGACCTCCGCGACGGTTTGTCGGGTCAGTTCCCTGGCGCGTTCCAGGTATTCCACCGATCCGCGCTGGAGGGAGGTCAGTTCGGTGTACTTTTCCTCCAGGGTATCGTAGGCCGACAGCGCGGACTGGGGGCTGTAGGAGGTTTTGCTGGGGTCGATGGCCTTCACCGCCTGGGACAGCTTGTTCGCCTCGTCCAGATTGACTTGCAGGCTGTTCAGGTTTTCCATCCTGGTCAGCGCGGCATACAGTTCTTCTGCGCTGGCCGTTCCGTTCAGCAACAGCATGCACAGCGCGCCGTACTGATCCAGCATCCCGGAGATATCCACGCCCTCCTTGCTCAGTGCCATCAGCTTGTTGTAGAAAGCGCTCTCCCTGTCCTCCGCGGCGCCGACCTCCGCAATGATGCCTCTCATGGTGGAAGCCCACAGCGAGGACTGCTGCCTGAGTCCTGTTGATGTCTTTCCGAAGTAGTCCTTCCAGGCATCCTTGCCCGCCTTGACCTCAGCTTCATGCAGCCTGGCGATGGTCGCCTCAAAATCCTCCGCGGCAGCGGTGCCGTCGTTCAGCTTGTCGATGAGACCCGGCATGGCGCTGGAGATGGCGGAGATGGCTTCGCTGGACAAAGCCTCGAAATTGGATTTTGCCGTGGCCATATTCCCGGCCGCAACCATGCCCTTCATGTTGGTCAGTCCGGCGATGGCCTCGTTCCTCGCGATGGTGTCCGCATGCAGGGACTTGTAGGCGTTCTCCAGCTTGGTGGCCTCGGTGTTCGCGGCGTTGGCCGCCTTGCGCATGGTAGCGATGGTCTCGTCCATACCTGCGGCGATCCTGCCGTTGCCGTCCATGATGCTGGTGTCGATACCGCTGTACATCTCAAAGAAGGCATCCACAAACTGCTGGGCCAGATCATGTATTTCTGTCTCTGTGCCCTCTGGAATCAGGGCGCGCGCCCAGTCCTCCGCGTATTGATACAGACCTTTACCCTCCGGGTTGAGCAGCTCGTCCCACAGGCTGGAGACATCCAGCGCCGCCATGTCCCGCTTGGCTTCCTTGAGCGCGTCGTTCAGCCGGGACTTCTTGAAGAAGGACGCCCATGGATTTGTAGCCTTCGCGACGCCTTCCTCCCAGCCCTCGGTCAAAAGGCCAGTGGCTGTGTCCACATAGTTGACGATGTCGGGATAGGTATCGTATAGCCCTTCCAGCAGCTTTTCCGCGATCTTCCCGATGGCCGCAGTGTCGGTGATGCCATAGGCGTCCGCGATCTCCTGGGCCGTGGCGGCCACGGCTTCATGCAGGTTGTTGAACTGTTCCTCGCCGTCTCCCAGCCTGGACAGCACGGAGATAAAGCCGTTGGCCTCCTCCTTCGCGACGGCCAGATCCTTGTAGATCGTACTGGTGTCGAGGGAGGCGATGGTCTCGGCGGTATCCGTGACCGCCGCCTTTACCCCCTCCGTATCCTCCAGGAGGATCTCGCCCAGGAGGGGGAAGTCGTCGTCGGTGGTTTCCGTCAGGGCGTTGTAGGCCGCGATGAATTCGTTGATGATCGGCACCAGATCGCTGAGCTCGTTGGCGGATTCCACGGTAAGCGGCTGTGAGGACAGCTCGTCGAAGCGCTTGAATATCTCCGAGAAGTCGGCGTTGGCGTCCACGTAATCCATCATGCTGTTCACATAGCCGGACAGGTCGGCAGCCATGGCCATCAGGTCGCCCTCGGCCAATTCAGCCTGCTGGTCGATCGCGCCGATGTAGGAATTGTAGTATTCAGTCGCGGCCTGCTGCATGAACTGGGGCAGCTGGTTGAAGCGGGTGCCGTCCGTCATGACGGTGTAGAGGTCGTCGAAGATGGGCTGCCAGCTGTCGGCCAGCGCCTGTTTGTTCGCGTCGGCAAAGGACGCGGCGGCGATGTCGAACTCCAGCATCTTGTTGCCGATCTCCTCGACGGAGGAACCTGCGTCGATGCCAAGACGCTTCAGCTCCGCGACCACATCCGACCAGAAGGCCATGTCCGCCTTGGCCTGGGCCTTGGCTTCCTTGGAGGCGAATATGCCAACGCGGGTCCTGGATTTCTGCTCGGCGTAGGTATAGAAGTTCTCGTCCTTCGTGACAAGGGTTCCCATGGGTCCGGCATAGGTCTCGCGATACATGCCGGAGGGGTTATCGCTCATGTACCGGGCGTATTGCGCGGCGATGTCGTCGTACTGGGAGGAGGAATGCAGCTCTTTCTGGGCCTGCCGTATCGCGTCCGCGTAGCTGTTGTCCGCGTCACGGAGCTTTTGCAAGGCGTCCGCGGCGTTCAGGCTGCGAATGGTCTGGTCCGTCTTCTCCAGCTCTCCGCGGGCGGCGGCGGCTTTCTCAGCCAGGGTGTCGAAGCCCTGACCGCCGTTCTCCAGCGCCTGCTTCATGGAGAGGGAGGTGCCGGACAGCGTCTGCATGATTGCGTCCGCCCGCGCCTGTTCCTCCGCGGTCAGGCTGGTCTTGGCGGCAAGGGTCTCAAGCTCCGTCACCAGCGTGTCCACGTTGTCGCGGTAGCTGGTGATGGATTGGATCGTGCTGCTGTAGTCCACCTTCTCCGGCTGGCTGCTCTTGGCGATGGAGCCGATGACCATGGTGGCGACGGAAGCGAGCAGGCCGACGACAGCGATGATCGCGCCGACCACCCCGCCGCTGGCCACGGAGGCGATGCCGCCGCCCGCAGCGAGCGCCGCGTGCATGGCCTTGATGGCGGTGACGGCCTTGTAGACCACGGCGATGAGGCCGATGATGCCCGCCGTGACGATGGGGATGATGAGGTTCCATCCGCCCAGCGCATCGGTGCCTGCAGTGATGATCTCCACAAAACCGGCCATGCCCTCGTAGAACTTCTTCATCCACTCGGCGTTCAGCAGGGAGTAGAACTCCTGCATGGCGGTGGTCAGGCGGTTCTGGGCGGCGGTGACGGTTTCCTGCCAGACGGCGTACTTCTGCGCCGCCGTGCCCGCAGCGCCCATCGCTCCGGCATACAGCTCATAGGCGCGGCTGCCGCCTTCAATGCCTTTGGCCATGTCAGACATCAGGGCGATGAAGTAGTTCTGCTGGCGGGTACCGGCCATGGTGGTGGCAATATAGGACTTCTGCTTGCCGGAGAGTGTGTCCCACTTGGCGGCGATGTCGGAGAAGATATCCGACATGCTGCGCCAGTTGCCCTCGCTGTCCATGAGCGCTACGTCGATGGTGCCCAGGGCCTTGGCGATGTCGTTGATCCGGGTGGCGTCCTCCTCGTTGAAGCCCTTTGCCTTGATGGAGTGCAGGCGGGCCATGATGGAGTTAATGGACGTGCCGATGACCTCGGGCGCCTGCCGCGTCTTCTCACTGATGGTGGCGATGTACGCGCCCAGCCACTCAAAGGTCAAACCGAATTCTTTGGCCGATGCGGATGCCTTCTGCATGGCCACGCCGATCTCATCGGGGCCGGATGCGCTCTTGTCGCCCAGATAGGCGAAGATGTCGGCGGCGTGCTGGGCGCTGATGCCCATGGTGTTGGTGGCGGCGGTGATGATCTGCGCCGCGTCGTCGAACTCCATGGCCGAGATCTTGGCGTACTGGGTGGTGGCGACCAGGCGCTCGTTGACCTGCTTTTCATCCAGGCCCTGCCGCCAGAACTCCGTGGCGGCCACGGCGATCTCCGTGGCGGAGACCTTCATGTCCCTGGCGAGCTTGCGATAGCTGACGCCCAACTGGTTGGCCTGCGCCTGGGACTTGCCCGTAACGACGCGGATCTCGTTCAGCTTGTCGTAGTAGGTCTGGGCGAAGCTGGTGGCGTTGCGCCAAAGGGAGGTCAGCCCGCGCAGCACCAGCATGGTCGCCGCCATCTGGAGCAGACGGCTGGAGATGCGATCCAGAGTGTTCTCCAGGGCGGTGGCGTTTTCGTGCATGCCGCCCATACCGCTCTTGTGCGCGGCTTCGGCGTTGCGCGCCTGGGCGATGAGGTCGAGTATCTTCTTGCGAACATCCTCCTCGACGGTGAGGGAGCCGATCTTCTCCTCGATGCTGCCGATCTCCTGGAGGGCTTGCTGGGCGCTCTGGCTCCAGTAGGCTTTGCCCGCTTCGTTGCCGCTTCTGACCGCAATGTTGTACTGGCGATAGGCGTTGGTCAGCTGCTGGTATGCCGCCTGCATCTGCTTGAGCTCCCGCGCCCCGGAACCATCCAGCTGGCTCTTTGCCGTGGTACGGTCCTTTTGCGCGGCGAGCGCGCTGTTGTACTTCTGCTGGGCGGCGGCCTCCTCATGGGTGAGGTTGACCAGCCTGGAGCGGGAGACAGCTTCCTGATCCAACTGGGAAATGAGCTGGCGGTTGGTGTCGATCTACTGCTGGACATCCGCGATCTGCTTGTCGATATCTGCGGCCATGGCGGTGCCGTCGTTGACGGTCAGGCGCTTGGTCTTCAGGTCATAGATCTTCTTGATGCTGGCGAGCTGCTCCTTATAGAGATCATTGGCGCGCTTGATGTCGGAAGACAACGCGCTTTCAGATGAGACGCTCCGGTTCAGCAGCTGCCCGGCCTTGTAGACCTCGGTGATGGAACGCCCCAGCTCGTCGTAGCCCTTGCGGGTCTCGGTGATGGAGCCGTCCGCGTTCAGCTTCTGGGTGCTGGTGAGCAGGGCCTTGATCTGGGTGTCGGCAGTCTTCAGGCCGTTCGCCATATCCTGGCCGGACTTCTTCGCCTCGTCAGACGCCTTCCGAATCTCCGCCCTGTACCGGGTGAGCATCTCCTTGATCTGCTTTTCCACCACGTCGGACACGTTCAGGTTGATGCCCGCGCCGATGGATTTCAGCAGATTGTTGGTATCGGCGACATCCTGCTTCAGCCGTGTCAGGTCCAGGTACTACGTGCCGACCAGCTTGTTTTGACTCTGTGCCATATCTCCACCTCGAATTCATTAAAAGACGGAGACGCCTTACTGTGCGACTCCGCCATGATTCTACATGTCCCAATGCCCGTATTCAATCTCGTTTTGTAATCTCATGAAGTTGTCCTCAGAGCTATCGTATATCAGAGCTTTTGTCCTGTCAATTAGCGCCTGGTAAAACGTGGATTCCTGAATCCGCCTGGTTGCTTCATCCGGAGAGAGGTGGTAAACAGCACACAATCTGTCTGTGATTTCTTTCATCTGTGACCGTAATCTGTCTTCAAACTCCTGAATGCTGGTGTTGTGCTGACTTGTCATCGCAATCACTCCGATAATTGATGATGGGATTATCATTCCGAAATCATGAGAAACTGACGGCAATACCCTTATGGTCTGACAGCGACTTATCCAGATTCCATTCGGTAACCATCGGTATAGAGTTCCCGAGGAAACTTGAGGATACAGCGATGTGGTCAATACACTCGACCTGATCCTTTGTCGCCAATGCAATGCCATGCTCAGAGAAGGCTGCAAGCAGCTTCTGTCGGCTTTCCTTCGTGTAATAGTAATTATCCGAGAAGGAACAGTTATAGTCGCCACATATGCAGATGTTGTTACCCAGAGCGGACAGTCGGCTGTAATCCTCCAGTTGACAATTCAAATCATGCTTGAAGGATGAACGCCGATTGCCATGTATACCGATGATGGTTCCGTAGACCAGTAAATTGCCCTTCTCTGTCTTCAACTCCACACAGAGCGCGGTTTTCTCGTCGAAGGTTTGATGCCGGTGAACGCACTCATAGTGCGTGAAGATTGAAATGCGCCGCTCTGTGGTTGAGTAATAATCGCCTTCATCCTCACATAGGGGCGCTGAGTTGAAACAGTATGGATACGGTAGACTGACGCGGGTGTCCGTTTCAGTCAGGACAAGTATATCTGCATGAGTATCCGCACAGGCGGCAACGATCTCTCCAAGCTGTCGTTTGTGCTTCAATCGCTCAACATTCCATGTGGCAATAATCATCGAATAGTCCTCCCATTCCCAAACCGCCCTTCAAGGGAATCAATTACTGCCATTCCTTCCTTAGAATAGCGTATTGCACAGTGTTCTCGTACCGTCCGGGTTATTGACGAAGGATACAAACTCAAGAAACAGGCCTTCCCGGCGCATGCCGAGCTTTTCACAGAGGCGCTGGCTGGGAATGTTGTAGTCCTCGGTATAGGCGTAGATGCGGCGGGCGCCTTTCTCCCGGAACAGGTAATCAAAGAAAGCATGTGCCGCCTCATAGGCATAGCCCTTTCCCTGATAGGCTCGGTTCAGCATCCAGCATGGGCTGAAGGTATCCTTGGGCGCGTCCTCGTCGGCGTGTGGTTCGCCCGTTTCCGGGTAGGCATTGATCTCGCCGATCACCTTACCGGTCTCCTTCAAAACGATGGCGAAGTAGTATTCCGTCTCGGAACCCCGTTTTTTCATCTCCGCCTGCGCTTCCTCCAAAGAATTCAACCTCATGCAGGCAAAACAATTCACGGCGGGCTCGGCCAGATATTCCAACACATCCGCCCCGTCGCCTTCAAAAAAAGGACGCAGGATCAATCTTTCTGTTTCTATTATCATTGGCCACATCAACAACCTTGAATTTAGCTATCGTTCAATTTGTTTTATA
>JAFWBZ010000086.1 GCA_017537105.1 Clostridia bacterium
CAAGCGGATGCATCACCATCGACGGACAAGACGTGCGCGATGTGACCCAGAAGTCGCTCCGTCGCGCGATTGGCGTGGTGCAGCAGGATGTGTATCTCTTCGACGGGACCGTGAGGGAGAACATCGCGTACGGAAAGCCAGGCGCCACGTTGGACGAGATTCGCGCCGCAGCGCGCGCAGCCAATATCGCGGAGTTCATCGAGACGCTGCCTGATGGTTATGACACGCAGGTAGGGGAGCGTGGCGCACGACTTTCTGGCGGTCAGAAGCAGCGCATCGCCATCGCGCGGGTGTTCCTGAAGAATCCGCCGGTGCTGATCCTGGACGAGGCCACCAGCGCCCTGGACAACGAATCGGAGCACATCGTGCAGCAGTCGCTGGAGGGCCTGATGAAGGGGCGCACCACGTTCACCATCGCCCACCGGCTGACCACGATCCGCAACGCCGACACCATCCTGGTCCTCACGGACGAGGGCATCGTGGAGCAGGGCAATCACGCCGAATTGATGCGGCGAAAGGGCGTGTACTACGGCCTTTACCGCATGGTTCAGGAGGAGGCGCAGCCCCTGCCTCTGTAATATTGGACGTCGCCGCGCCGTCGCGCGTTGGCCAAAACCGTGTTAAATAAACAGACCGAACAGCTCAGACTGTCCGGTCTTGTTTTGTCGGTTTGCGTCGAACGGCGATGAGCCTCGGGGGATCCTTGGGCTGGTTCAGGTAGCCCTGCAGCATGGCGTCGTAGCGTCGGCTGTCCAGCCCGGAGGCCCACTCCGTCAGCGCGGCCAGCTCCCTTGCGCCTTCCTCGTGCCCGGGATACACGCAGACCGTCATCAGGCCGTCGGGCTTCAACAGCGCCAGGCCCGCTTGCACGGCCGCCAGCGTGGTCTCCACCCGGGTGGTCACGGTGTGCGCGGCACCGGGCAGCCAGCCCAGGTTGAACAGGATCGCGTCCACGGGCTCGCGGACGTGGGCCGACATGTGCTGGTGGCCGTCGCAGATCAGCTCGGCGCGGTCGAGGAGCCCCGCCGACGCCAGCCGTTCCCGGGTGTGCTCCACGGCTTCCGGCTGGATGTCAAAGGCATAGACCCGACCCGCATCGCCCACCTGCTCGCAGAGCCACTGCGTATCGTGGCCGTTGCCCATGGTCGCGTCGATGACCCGCGCGCCATTGTACAGTGCCGGTTCGAGCAGGCCGACGGCCCAGAAGCGGGCGGATCGAAAGTCATTGGCCATCGGGATCGCCTCCCCTGATTTCCCGCCCATTATACACCGCCCGCAGCCGGCTGTCAAAGGGACCGCGCCGCTCGCAAAAACTTATCATGCCATTTATTGAAACGGCGGTGGGGAATATGCTATCATGGGCGTAGAGTCCATACTCCCGGGAGGAACCGAGCTATGCAGCGTGAACAGACGGGCCTGCGCGCCGCAGCGCGAAAGCTGATCGGCAGCCGCGCCTTTTACGCGATGGTCCTGGGCATCGTGATTCCAATCATGATCCAGAATGCCATCACGAATTTTGTCAACCTGCTGGACAACATCATGGTGGGGCAGGTGGGCACCGAGCCCATGTCCGGCGTCGCCATCGCCAACCAGATGATGTTTGTCTTCAATCTGTGTGTATTCGGCTGCATCTCCGGCGCAGGAATCTTCTCGGCGCAGTTCTTCGGCGCGGGCAACCACGAGGGTGTGCGCAGCTGTTTCCGATACAAGCTCTACAGCTGTGCGGCCCTGGTGACCCTCGCCATACTGTTGTTTACGACCCGCGGGAGCTGGCTGGTGAGCCTGTATCTGCATGACGACGGAAACGCGGCGAAGGTCGCGGAGACGCTCTCTCACGGCCTGCGCTACTTGCACATCATGCTCTGGGGCCTGCCCGCCTTCGCGCTCACCCAGGTCTATGCCGGCACGCTGCGCGAAACCGGCGAAACCGCGCTGCCCATGCGGGCGGGAATCGTCGCCGTGTTCGTCAACCTGGTGTTCAACTACCTGCTGATCTTCGGCCACCTGGGCTTCAGGCCCATGGGGGTGGAGGGCGCCGCGGTCGCCACGGTGCTCTCGCGCTACGTGGAATTCGCCATCGTGATGCTTTCGGCTCACCTGAACCCGGGCAAGTATCCGTTTCTCCGCGGCGTGTACGCCACGCTGCGCGTACCGCGAAAGCTGGTGGGGCAGATCACGGTCAAGGGTCTTCCGCTGCTCGTCAACGAGGCGATGTGGTCCCTGGGCATGGCCACGCTGGTGCAGTGCTACTCCGTGCGCGGTCTGGACGTCGTGGCGGCGATGAACATCTCCTCCACCATCTCCAACCTCTTTTCCGTCACCTTCCTGTCCATGGGGTCCGCCACCGCCATTCTCGTCGGGCAGGCGCTGGGCGCCAACGACCTGGGCGGCGCGAAGGACCTGGCGCGGAAGCTCATCGCGTTCACCGTCTTTGTCAGCGCGGTCACCGGCCTGGTCATGCTGGGCGTCGCGCCGCTGATCCCCCGCGCCTACAACACCGAACCGCACGTCCGCGCGCTGGCCACGCACCTGCTGATGATCTTCGCCTGCTGCATGCCGCTGTTCGCCTATGCCAACGCCGCGTACTTCACGCTGCGCTCCGGGGGCAAGACGATGCTGACCTTTGTGTTTGACAGCTGCTTCACCTGGGTCATCCTGGTTCCCATGGCCTGGATTCTGGTGCACTGGACGGGCATGGATGTGCGCGGCATCTACCTGTGCGTGCAGCTCTCGGACATCATCAAGGTCGCCTTCGGCCACGTGCTGATTCAAAAGGGAATCTGGATCAACAACATGGTCGCATAGCATGCGGGGCGGGAATGCTCCCGCCCCGCATGGCTCAGTGGCCAAAGAGCTGGACCCAGTAGGTCACGCCGCCGCTCACCACCGCACACACGCCGATGGAGCTGTAGCTGGCCCGCAGGATGTTCGCCCGATGTCCTTCGGAGGTCATCCAGCTGGCCATCACCTTTTCCGCTGTGCGCTGCCCCCGGGCGATGTTTTCTCCGTAGGCGCTCGCGCTGACCGTCGACCAGGAGGCGCCGCTGGGACGGGTGTGGCTGAAGCTGGTCGCGATCTCGGATGCGCGCACACAGGCCGCGCGGGTCAGTTCGTCATCCGTGCGCAGCGCAGAAAGGCCCTGTTTGGCCCGCTCTTCATTGACGAGGCGAACCACCTCCGCCGCGAGGTCCGTTCGGCTGCTGACGGGTTCCGTCGGCTTTGCCGTGACTGCGGGCGTTCGGGTCTGCGCCGGCGGTGCCGGCGTGAAGGTCGGGGTCGGGCTGGCGGAGGGCGTCGGAACGGCGCTCGCCGTCGGCGTTGCGGATTCTGCGGGCATGGGCGTCGTGACTTCCACAGGTTTGGGTGTTACATCAAATTCGACATCGGTCGGTTTTTCTGTTTCGACCGCGGTCGGGAGGGGTGTCTTCGCTGCGGAAGGGGCGTTGACGTTGGCCGAATAGCAGCCCTGCGCGGTCTGAAGCCGGATGGAGTAGCTGCCCCGGACGTCGCCCAGCGGCACGCAGGTGCCGCCATTTTCGCCGCAGACGTTCCAGACGCAGATCGGCCAGCCGTTTTGATATACCGTCAGCGTGCAGGTGCCGCTGCAGGGCAGGTTCCATGTAATGGCCATCGTGTTGCCCTCGATCTTGCCGGACAGCTCGCCCGACGCCCACGCCGTCGTGGGGAGCAGGGTCAGTATACACAGAATGATTAACCACAGGATACATCTTTTCATAAGTGTGACCTCCAAACTGAAATAGATTTGAAATATATTTCGAGCTTATTTTATATAATATTGATAAATCTGTCAATCGAAAATTGGCTGTTTTCCACATATTACCAGTGGTTTCCGGAGAACGGGCCATTCTGATGGCGCGGAGGCTCAGCATCCCTGGAAACGGGAGGAATCGGGCATGGGGGAAGAGAGAATGCGCGCGGACGCCGCGATGGTCGCGAGGGGTCTGGCGGGGAGCCGCGAAAAGGCGCGGGCGCTGATCGAGGCGGGCCTTGCCGTCGTCAACGGGCGCAGAATTGAAAAGCCGTCCCAGAGGGTTGGCGACGGCGATGAGATAGAAGTGCTGGGCTCCGTCAACCGCTACGTGGGGCGGGGCGGCTTGAAGCTGGAAAAGGCGCTGAAGGTGTTCGGGGTCGATCCCTCCGGCAAAATCTGCATGGACATCGGCGCGTCCACCGGAGGCTTTACGGATGTGCTGCTGCAGAACGGCGCGCGGCACGTCTACGCCATCGATGTCGGGTCCGGGCAGCTGGATCCCTCGCTGGCCGCCGACGCCCGGGTCACCAATCTGGAGCACGTCAACGCCCGCGCGCTCACGCCGGGGATGTTTCCGCAGGCGCCCGTCCTCGCCGTGATGGACGTCTCCTTCATCTCCATTCGGCTCATCCTGCCCTCGGCGCTGCCCATCCTCAGCGGCGAAGGCCGCATGATTTCGCTGATCAAGCCACAGTTTGAAGCGGGGCGCGCCTGGATCGGCAAGCACGGCGTGGTTTCAAAGCCGGCGGCGCACCTGGAGGTGCTGCGGAATCTCACGGCGTTTTTGCCGACGCTCGGCTGGCAGATCCAGTGCCTGGATTTTTCGCCCATCGCGGGAGGAAGCGGCAACCTGGAGTTCCTCGCGGACATGGTGCCGGAGGCACGCTGCGGGCATGCGGTCGATGACGCGGAGATTGAGCGTGTGGTTCGTTTGGCCCACAGCTCCGTGCCGCTGAAGCAGGTATAACAAAAGCGGGCGGCAGTACCCAAGGGCGGGAACTGCCGTCCGTTTCTGTATTATTCATTAGATTTATTCCTGAAAACCGGGATACCGTATCGCGCTGCGAGGATCTCGCGCATCTGTGTCGCCAGTTCCTCCGCCGTTCGGCCTTCCGCCGGCAGCCAGATCACCCGCTCGTCCCGCCGAAACCACGTCAACTGCCGCTTGGCGAGGTTGCGCGTTGCCTGCTTTGTCCATCGAATGGCCTGCTCCATGGAGACTTCGCCCCGCAGCGCCGCGGCGATTTCCTTGTAGCCGATGGCCTGCAGAGCGGTCGGATGCGCGGCGTCCTCCGCCATCAGCGCGCGCACCTCGTCCACCAGCCCCTCTTCCAGCATCCGGTCAACCCGGGCGTCGATGCGCCGGTACAGCGCCTCGCGGGGCCAGTCCAGCGCGAAGAGGGCCTCCGCGTAGTCACCTGCGCGCTGCCGGTCCTGTCGCACGTGCTCCGTCTGCGTGACGCCCGTGAGCCGGTAGATCTCGATCGCCCGCGCGACGCGGCGCACATCGTTTTCGTGCAGGCGCGCGGCGGACGCGGGGTCCACTGCCGCGAGCTGGTCGTGCAGCCTGCGCCGGCCCTCGGGGGTCTGTCCGATCGCCATCAGTTCGTCGTGCATGGCCGCGTCGCTCTGCATGGAGAAGCTCATGGGCCGCGTGACGGCGTCGATGTAGAGCCCCGTTCCGCCGCACAGTACCGGGACGCGTCCACGCGCGAGCACCTGGGCGATGCAGCGTTTCGCGTCCTCGCGGTAGGCGTCCGCGGTGTAGCGGTGGGTGGGATCGACGAAGCCGAGCATGTGGTGCGGAACGCCCATCTGCTCCCGTTCGCCGGGCGCGGCGGACAGCACGTCCATGCCGCGATAGACCTGCATGGAATCGGCGGAGATGACCTCTCCGCCGATCTGCCGGCACAGCTGGACCGCGCAGGCGGTCTTTCCCGAGGCCGTAGGCCCTGCCACCACCGGCAGCACCGGCTTCAACCTGTTTTCGCTCATTGAATCCTCTTGAACATCTTTTCCATCTCCCGGCGGGAAATGGCCTTCATCACCGGGCGGCCGTGGGGGCAGGTGGGGGGCGCGCCGGTCTCCAGCAGCTGCCGGACCAGCGATTCGATCTCCCCTTGGCTGAGGGGATCGCCGCCCTTGATCGCCGCCTTGCAGGACATCTGCATGATCTCGGCGCGGCGCAGATCCACCGTCGCCAGCCGCACGCGGTTCAGCGCGCCGATGGCGTCCATGAAGGCGGGCTTCAGGTCGGCCTTGCCGAGGATGAACGGCACCGCACGGACCTGGATATCCTGCTCGCCAAAGGGTTCCACGCTGTAGCCGGCGTCGGACAGCACGTCGAGGTTTTCCTTCACCAGCGCCATCTCTCGGGCGGTGAGGCGCACGATCATGGGCGTCAACAGCTGCTGGGAGCCGCGCCCCGCCTCCAGCTGCGCCATGAGCCGCTCGTAGTTGAGGCGCTCGTGGGCCGCGTGCTGGTCGATCATCACCAGACTGTCCGCCGCCTCGATCAGGATGTACGTCTTCATCAGCACGCCGATCACGCGATACTCCGCGGGCTTCTGCAGGGGTGCACCTGCCGTGGATGCAGGCGCGTCGATGTCCTGCATGGCCACCTGCACCGGCTTTTCCCGCGGCGCGGCCCTGACTTCGGCCTCGGGCGCAGGCTCCGGCATCCGTGGCGCCTGCGGCAGCGGCGCTGCCTGCCACGCGGGTCGCTCGTGCAGTGTGCTGTCGTCGGCGCCGCTCACGTTGCGCATCGCGTCGTCCATTGCGATTCGGAAGGCATCCTGCGGTGCGGGCTGCGGGACCTTCGCAGCGGGCTTTTCCTCCTGCGGCGCCTCTGAGACCGCCGGTTTCACCGGAGATTCGGCGGCCTTATCCGGTTCCGCTTCATTCCGGGGCTTTGCTTTTTCCGGGACTGTCGGCGATTGCGCAAGCGGTTCCGGTGTAATCTCGCGCACCGTGGCGACGCGCTCCAGGGATCTCCCCGCCGGTTGATCCGGCCCCAGCTGCAGCACGCGCTCGCCCTCAAAGGCCCGCGCCATCAGGCGTTCCGCCACCTGGCGCATCAGGATCTCGTCCTTGAAGCGGACCTCCAGCTTGTTGGGATGGACGTTTACATTGACGCTGGAGGGCGGAAGCACCACGTTCAGCGCGCACATCGGGTACATGCCGATGGTCACGCGGGTGCGGCAGACCTCCTCCAGCGCGCGGGTGAGGGTCGCGCAGCGCACCACGCGGCCGTTGATGAAGAAGGCCTGATGCGCGCGGGTGGACTTTGCCAGTTCTCCCACGCCGATCAATCCGTAGATGCGCGTGCCGCCCTCGCTGGCGTTCAGCTCCACCATCTGTTCCGCGGTCGCCTTGCCGTAGACGGAGAATACCGCGTGCCGCAGCTTGCCGTCCCCGAAGCTGTGGTACACATTGGTGCCGTTGTTGATGAAGCGAATGGAGATGTCGGGATTGCCCAACATGATGCGGGCCACCGTGTCCGCGACCAGTCCGCCCTCATAGGCGGGCTTTTTCAGGAAGGCGCGGCGCACCGGGAGGTTGTAAAACAGGTCCTTCATGATGAAGGTGGTGCCCTCCGGGCAGCCCGTCTCCTGCACGCGCAGCTTCTCTCCGCCGTCGATGTTCAGCTTCATGCCGGTCTGCTGGTTTCGCGCGCGGGTGGTCATCTCCACGTGGGATACGGAGGCGATGGAGGGCAGCGCCTCGCCGCGGAAGCCCAGCGTGCGAATGTCGTCCAGCTGGTCGGCGCTCTGCAGCTTCGACGTGGCGTGGTTTCAAAGGCCAGCCGCACCTGGTTGGGCTCGATG
>JAFWBZ010000087.1 GCA_017537105.1 Clostridia bacterium
CTGATGGACCACCTGGGTTCCGGCAAGGAATGGGATCTGCACGGAAAAATCGATGGCCTGCATATCCTGCCGCCCTTCCTGACCAGGGAAAACGTGGGGCTGTATCCCGGCGTGCTGGATGCGTTGCGGTCCAACACCAACTACCTGGTGCGGAGCAAGCAGGAAACCATCATTCTGAGCAACAGCAAAATCATCTACAACGCCAAGATGGACGAGCTGGTCCGCTTCTTCCGGGATACCGGCGCGGACATGACGCTGCTCTACACCACCGACGAGGGCATCAAGCGGGATGAAGCCGGCACGTACCTGTCCCTCGATGAAAGCCACAATGTGACCGACCTGGAAGTGGACCCGACCCACCCGTCCTACAACAACATATACATGCAGGTGATGGTGATCCGCCGCGAGCTTCTGCGCGAGCTGGTGGACAAAGCCGTGGCCCACGGGCTGCACAGCATGGACCGCGATGTGATCCAGCGCCTGGTGCGGGACGGCACGGCCAAGGTGAACGCCTATGAATACAAGGGCATGTGCTGGAACATCGACTCCGTGCAGAGCTACTTCAAATTCAACATGGACATTCTGGACACCGCCAAGCGGAAGGGCATTTTCCGGGAGGATATGCCGGTATACACCAAGGTCCGGGACGAGATGCCCGCCTACTACGGGGACGACTGCAGCGTGGTCAACTCCCTGGTGGCCGACGGATGCCAGATCGAGGGAAGCATCGAGAACAGCGTGCTTTTCCGCGGCGTGAAAATCGCGCCGAGCGCCCACGTCAAGAACTGCATCATCATGCAGGACGGCCTGGTGCAGGAGGGCGCCTACATTGAGAACTGCATCCTGGATAAGCAGGCCATCATCAAGCGGAATGCCCGGCTGATCGGGCCGCAGGCGTATCCGATCGTGATCGCCAAGGACGTCATCATCTGAGAGGCGCCATCATCCAAGAGGGCGGAACACTTCTTTCCGCCCATCTCAAACGGGGGGAGAATCACCATGAAAATACTGTTTGTTGCCAGCGAGTCAGTGCCCTTTGTGAAAACTGGGGGGCTGGCTGACATCGTTGGCGCCCTTGCACCGGTGCTGGCTAAAGCCGGCCACGACGTACGGGTCGTTATTCCTGATTTCAGCGCCATTCCGCAGAATTACCAGAGCGAGATGAGCCACGTAATCGACTTCGAAGTGCAGCTCGGATGGCGGCGGCAGTACTGCGGCATCGAAAAGCTGGAAAAAGACGGCGTGACCTGGTACTTCATGGACAACAAATACTATTTCGGCCGGCCGTATATCTACGGAATGGGCGGAGACGAGTACGAGCGCTTCGGCTTCTTCTGCCGCGGCGTGCTGAACATGCTGCCGCTGATTGAGTTCCAGCCCGACGTGATTCACGCCCATGACTGGCAGAGCGGCATGATTCCGGCGCTGCTGAAGATCCAGTATGCCCATCTGCCTTTCTACAGCGGGATCAAAACGATGTTCACCATCCACAACCTGCAGTACCAGGGCATTTTCGGCATCAAGCAGGTGCAGGAAGTCCTGACGCTGGGGGACGAGTATTTCACCAGCGATAAGCTGGAATGCTACGGCTGCGCCAATTATATGAAAGCCGGCCTGGTCTACGCCGACGAGATCACCACCGTGTCCCCCTCCTACGCCGAGGAGATCCAGACCGCCTATTACGGCGAACGGATGGACGGGCTGCTCAAGGCGCGCCGCGCGCAGCTGACCGGCGTGCTCAACGGCATCGACGTGAACGACTGGGATCCCGCGACGGACAGCCGCATCACCCGCACCTACACCGTGGACGACCTTTCGGGCAAGGCGGAGTGCAAACGGGCCCTCCATGAGGAGCTGTGCCTGGAGCAGCGCCCCGACGTGCCCATCGTCGCCATCGTGGGCCGCCTCTCCAGCCAGAAGGGCCTGGACCTGGTGGAACGGGTGCTGACCGAGCTGATGCAGGACGACA
>JAFWBZ010000088.1 GCA_017537105.1 Clostridia bacterium
CGATATTGTCGTACTGATAGCGCAGTCGGTGGTCTCCGCGCGCCTCCTGCGCGGCGGACTGTGGCTTCAAAAGCAGCGCCCCGGCGAACACCAGCGCACACACTGCCGCGACGATCGGAAGCAATACCTCCAGCCGCGGGCCGCGCCTTCGTCCATGCCTGCCTCGCTTGCTCTTCAAACCCCGTTTCCTCCGTACAGGTCGGTGAACCGCACACCTTCCACACTACCTTTATTATATTCCGGACATATCCCCTTGTCAACTGCGTTAATGCGATATATCTCAAATAAATCACACAAATTAACAGAAACATCATCGCAGCGGGCGGGCCGGGGAGACCGCTCCCGACCCGCCCGCCGCAGACGCTCCGGAGAGAGCAGGAATCAGTAGTTCTCCGCGTTTACCTCGAAGTAGGCGCGGGGATGGGCGCAAACCGGGCACACCTCGGGCGCCTCGGTGCCAACCACGATGTGGCCGCAGTTGCGGCACTCCCACACCTTGACCTCGCTCTTCTTGAAGACCTCCTGCATCTCGACGTTCTTCAGCAGCGCGCGATAGCGCTCCTCGTGGTGCTTCTCGATGGCGGCTACGCCCCGGAACTTCGCCGCCAGCTCGACAAAACCCTCGGCCTCGGCGGTCTTCGCGAAGCCCTCGTACATGTCGGTCCACTCGTAGTTCTCGCCCTCGGCGGCCGCCAGTAGGTTCTCGGCGGTGGTACCGATGCCGTCCAGCTCCTTGAACCACAGCTTCGCGTGCTACTTCTCGTTCTCGGCGGTCTTCAGAAACAGCGCCGCGATCTGCTCGAAGCCGTCCTTCTTCGCCTTGGACGCGAAGTAGGTGTACTTGTTGCGCGCCTGGGATTCGCCCGCGAAGGCGGCTTGCAGATTCTTCTCGGTCTGGGTTCCCGCATACTTGTTTGCCATGATGATAGCCTCCTCTTCTTCGCACATCCGCCGAAATCTCCGGCGGCTTCGGTCGTTATGCTCTCCAAAGCCCGTCCCGCTGATGCGATATGCGCTTTGGTCCTTCATCGTAATACAGCACTCGCCGGTTTGTCAAGGCTAAGGCGTCATACGAACGCGTTGCGCGACGCGTCGTAGCGGAAGCCGACGGCGGCCATCGCCTCCAGCAGCTCCGCCTTATCCTCGTCCAGGTCCTCGCAGAGCGCGTCGAGAGACGGATAGAAGTCCCTGAGCTTTGTGTTCAACACGCTGTACAGGATCATCGGATCCCTGGGAAGTCCCGCCATGTTCACACCCTCCTCATCCCGCCTTCGGGCATTTTCGACCCTTCCCGATCAAAAGCCACAGACTGTGATCAAACACCTACAGCGGGATCTCCACGACCTCCGCCATCTTGGACAGGCACTGTTCGATCTGCTGGGAGATCTCCGCAGCCATCCGGGCGGTGATTTCGGCGTTCTTTTCGTTCTCCAGGTTGCTGTAGAAGCTGGACTTGACCTCCTCGGTCAACCGCTCGATGCGCGCCTCGAAGTGCGCCCGGGGCACAAGCTTCCGCACCGGCTTGAGGATGTCCACATTCATGAACATCTCCTGCATCTTCTCCTTGCCCAGCAGCAAAAGCAGCAGCGACGCAATGGCGCCCACCACGATGCCGGAGATGCCGCTGGACACCAGCGCCAGCCCACTCCCGCCGCAGACGAGCCCGACGATGATGGAGATGATGCCATTGATGAGCCAGGTCAGTTCCTCCACGGCGAACACCTCCCGGGCGTCGATGCGGATGTCGATGTCCGAAAGCGCGAAGTAGGAGGTCAGGCTCAGCGCCCGGTAGGGGACGTTGTGCCGCACGCAGATGGGCATGGTCTTCTCCTCCACGTCGTAGGCCACGGGCTTCAGCCACTCGGCGATGGGCCGCACCAGCAGCTCCTGGGCCGCATCGGAGTGCAGCCAGGCCTCGATCTCCCGCTGCATCACGCCGTCGATGTCCGACAGCCGCGCGATCTCGCCGCTGCGCCAGCGCTCGAACACCGGCATGGCCACCTGCCGCAGCAGAGGCTCCACCGTGGCGTCCACGACCTTGCGGTACAGCTCGTCAATGCGCTGCTCCACGATGCGCTCCACGGCGCTGGAGTCGATCAGGTCGTCCACTTCCCGGCGGAATTCCCGCAGCTCCGCGTCGATCCTGCCCGAATAGGCCAGGCCGCGGGAGACGGAGAACTCCGGCTCCGCGCCGGTGATCACCACCGCCTCCGGAAACGCAGCGCCGCACCACTCCCGCACGGCCTTCAGCCGGGACACGCCGCCGGTCAGGAACAGAAGCTCCGGCATGGTGTCGCCGATCTTGTCGCGCACGGCCTTCAAACTGTCCACAAAGGCCTGGCGGAAGGAGCGCCCGCCCAGCTGCTCTGCGCCGCGGTTCAGCAGCCGGTCGGCGATCTCCGCGTCCATCCGCAGCGTCAGCCGCGCCCCCGCGTCGGTGCGGATGCGCACGGTCTTCGAGCAGTCCCGATCCTGCCAGTAGTCCTCGTCGGAGAAGTACTGCTCCTTGAGCCTGCGGGCCGCAAACTCGCAGTAGCTGCGCCAGGGGGAGCTCTCTTGAAGCGCGCGGCGCACCCGCGCCGGGTCCTCCGAACGCCGGATGGACTCCTCCAGCAGCAGCTCGTCCATGATGCCGCCGCCCAGGCGCACCTCGCCCGCGGTCTGCAGCTCCACCTCCTTGCGCCCCAGGATGAAGGCGAAGTCGGTGGTGGAGGAGCCGATGTCCACCACCAGCACCGGCTTGGACATGATGTCGTAGCCCACCTGGAAGTGCCGGGACTGGCACGCGCTGATCAGCGCCGCCCGGGACTCCGACACGATGCGCACGGGGGGATAGCCCGCGTCCTCAAAGATGGCGCGGTAGCGCTCCCGAGCCGCCCGGTCCCAGCCCGCAGGGCAGCCGATGTAGAAGCAGCTCTCGTCGTTCTTCACCAGGTTCCCGTCGGCGTACAGCTCGCCCAGCACGCCCGCGGCAAAGCGGCGGATGTCCCGCTCCGCCTGGGGATCCGTGAGGAAGTTGCTCTTGAACCGCAGTGCTCGCTTCACGGCGGAGGTGTCATAGCAGGCGCTCTCGCCGATCAGCAGCTCGCCGCTCTCCAGCTGCGCGTAGGCCGTGATGAAGCTCCGGGCCTCCCGCACGGGCAGCACCACCGGCTCGCCCTCGCTGCCCCGATCCAGCCGGGAGACGGCGCTCTCGGCGTCGCCCAGGTCAAAACCGTAGTATCTCTCCATGTCTCTGTTCCCACTCAGGCCGAAGCCATTCCCTTTTTGATGAGCCTGCCGCCGGACACCAGCGCAGGCCGGATCGTGCCTGGCCGCTGCGCGGGCAGAAATTCAAACCAGCTCTCACGCCCCGGCGCATAGTCCTCGACCTCCACCTGCGCGCCGTGCAGGAAGAATCGGATGCTCTCCGCCATCTCCCGCGCATCCTCGCCCTCCTGGGCGTAGACGTTCTCCAGGAGCCCCGCGAACAGCTCCACCTGGGCGCGATCGAGGGGACCGCTCTCCGTTCGACGCTCCGCTTCGACCCTCCGGGCGCTCCTGCGCCCCTCCAGGCCATCCAGCGCGCCGTCCGCCACCAGCACCATGCCCCGCAGGTGGTGCCACACCCGCTCGGGGTCCACCAGAAACTCGTCCCGCACGTCCGAAGGCGCCTGGACTCCGGATTTGGCCGGCTTTGCGAACCTCGTGCCCGCCCAGAACACCGCGGCCAGGCCCAGCGCCACCGGCAGCAGGGCCCGCACGGGCGTCAGGAGCCCGCCACGGCCCGCCGAAAACGCCAGGCCCAGCAC
>JAFWBZ010000089.1 GCA_017537105.1 Clostridia bacterium
CGGTAGAGGACAGGGTCGCGCCGGTGACGGCCTCGACATCCACGGTGTTGCCGGTCAGCATCTGCTGCTTCAGATCCTCCATGGCCACGTCGCCCAGGCCCTCGGTCTCTTCGTTTTCCAGAATGTTGATGTCCTTGATCGCGCCGCCCTCAACGGTGACCTCGACGGACACGTTGCCGGCCTTGCCGCCTTCGCCGACGCCGGTAAAGGTGCCGTCTTCGGCAAACGCGGGTAAACTCATCACCATCATCAAAGTGAGCATCAGACACAGGATCTTTTTCATAATTACATCTCCTTCTTCTTCCGGGCGCAGCGGCGCCCCTCCGATCCCACATATGGGTATAGCACCGATGATGAGGATTGTCAATGGTCAAAGAAGGTAATATGCACAAAAAAGAGATATCTATTCCGAAGGCACAAGCGTACACGCTGCCATAAAAGGATATTCGGGGTTTTGTGAGCGCCCTTTTGAGCCGATGCTGGTGCCGGACATGGCACAAGGGAAGAGAAGAACTATTTATAACGTTTCCGGACTTGCCCCCGGCGACAGATCTGCGCTATAATAGGTCTGTTCCCGGCGGGCAACTCCTGCTGAGGAACCCATGCATATCACAGGTATGGAGGCAGAAGATGGCTTCTCTCACCCGCAAGGCGATCATGGAATCCTTCATCCGGCTGCTGGACGAGCGCCCCCTGAACAAGATCTCCGTCAAGGACATCGTGGAGGACTGCGGCATTAACCGCAACACCTTCTATTACTACTTCACCGACATTCCCACCCTGGTGGAGGAGATCGTGCGGGACGAGGCCGACCGCATCGTGCTGACGGCGGAGGGCATATCGTCGCTGGAGGAATGTGTCGACGCGGCCATGCGGCTCTCCCGGGAGCATCGGCGGGCCATCTGGCACATCTACAATTCCGCCAACCGCTCCATCTATGAACGCTACCTATTGGCCATCTGCGGCCATGTGGTGAAGGCGTTCATCGACAACGTGGCCGGGGATCGGGCTATTTCCGACGAGGATCGGTCCATCATCATCCAGGGCTATAAGTGCGAGCTCTTCGGACTCATCACCGATTGGCTGAGCCACGGCATGCCCGAAGATATGGAGGCGCGATTCCTGCGGCTGTGCGAATTGCGCAGGGGGATGACCGAGGAACTGATCGAGAGAGCGGCGGGGGAGAGGGATTAGCCAACGGGCAACAAACGCACCGCCGCTGCTCCGCAAAGCGCAAGTGCCGGCAGTGCTACGAATCCTTTGGATTCCTGCGCGGCGTACACAACACATTCCGTTAACTGCCCAAATTTAGGGCATACAACCGTTTTTGACTGTTTTAATCCCATAGCTTGAGCGCTATACTGTATCCTGCATTGAAAAGAACAATGGAGGTGCTTTTGATGCGCTCTGAAAAAACCATATGGGCGGCCAAGACGGCATACATCGCGCTGTCGGCGCTGCTGTGTGCGCTGGGGCTTCTGCTGATATTGAAGCCAGCGATTTCGCTGGGGCTGACCGGGACCATCGTGGGCGGTGTGATGATCGCCTTCGGTGCGGTGAAGCTCATGGGATATTTCTCCAAGGACCTGTACCAGCTGGCGTTCCAGTTTGACCTGGCCTTCGGCATACTGCTGATCGCGCTGGGGGTGCTCATCCTGGTGCGCCCGGTGCGAGCGATGGCGATGCTGTGCGTGATCCTGGGCATAGAGATCATTGCGGACGGGCTGTTCAAGGTGCAGATGGCGCTGGACGCCCGCCGATTCGGGCTTTTGAGCTGGTGGCTGATCCTCGCGATGGCGGTCCTCACGGGTGCGGCGGGCGTAGCCATCGCGCTGCATCCCTCCGAGAGCGCGCTGACGCTCACGGCCATGACCGGCGCGGCGCTGACGGCACAGGGGCTCATGAACCTGTGCGTGGCCCTGTGCGCGGTGAAGGTCACCGCCTGCCGCCGGCCGGACATCGTTGAAGTCCGGTTCGCTGAAGGGAGGGATCGGTAAATGCGTTTCGCAAAGACCATCGTGAAGCTGCGGGTGCCGATCATACTACTGGCGCTGATCCTGCTGATCCCCTCCGCCATCGGCATGGCGGCCACCCAGGTAAACTACGACATGCTCACCTACCTGCCCGGGAACATCGACACCATGATCGGCCAGGACGAGCTGATGGCCGAGTTCGGAAAGGGCGCCTTCTCATTTATCGTTATCGAGGGCATGGACCATGGGAATGTGGCCGCTCTCAAGGAGAAGGTCGAGGCCGTGGACCATGTGGACTCCGCCATCTGGTACAACAGCTTCGCGGACATGTCCATCCCCATGGAGATGCTGCCCAAGAAGCTCTACGACGCCTTCAATGCCGACGACGCCACCATGATAGCGGTGTTTTTCGACGGCACCACCTCCGAAGACGGTACCATGCAAGCCTTCCAGGAGATCCGGCGTATTTGCGGCCAGCAGTGCTTCGTTTCCGGCATGACCGCCATGGTGCTGGACCTGAAGGATGTTTGCGAGCACGAGGAGCCCATCTACGTGGCCATCGCCGTGGGGCTGGCCATACTGGCCATGATGCTGCTGCTGGACAGCTTCCTGGTGCCGCTGGTGTTCATGGCATCCATCGGCATGGCAATACTCTACAATATGGGCACCAACCTGCTGCTGGAGCAGATCTCGTTCATCACCATGGCGCTGGCCGCGGTGCTGCAGCTGGCGGTGACCATGGACTACTCCATCTTCCTGTGGCACAGCTACAACGAGCAGTTCCAGCACTGTTCCGACAACAAGGAGGCCATGGCCCGGGCCATCAGCCTGACGCTCTCCAGCGTCGTGGGCTCCTCCATCACCACGGTGGCTGGCTTCGTGGCCCTGTGCTTCATGAGCTTCAAGCTGGGCCTGGATATGGGCCTGGTGATGGCCAAGGGCGTGGTGCTGGGCGTGATCGGCTGCGTGACCATCCTTCCCGCCATGATCCTGCTGCTGGACAAGCCCCTTCAGCGGACCAGGCACAGGCCGCTGATCCCGGACATGCACAGGCTGGCCCGGGGCGTCACAAAGGCATTCCCGGTGTTCCTGGCGCTGTTTGCGCTGCTGGTATATCCCGCCTACGACGCCTACGCCAAGGCCAACCGCGAGGTATACTACGACCTCGGAGCGTCGCTGCCGGATTACATGCAGTACGTCATCGCCCAGAACAAGCTGGAGGAAACCTTCGATGTAGCCTCCACCCACATGCTGCTGCTGGACACGGACGTGCCTGAGAAGGACGTCTATGAAATGGTCCAGGAGATGGAACAGGTGGAGGGCGTGAAGTACACGCTGGGGCTGGAGAGCTTCACAGGCCCGGCCATGCCCAAGGAGATGCTGCCGGATAAGATCGTCCGGAAGCTGCAGAGCGGCAAGTGGGAACTGATGCTGGTCAACTCCGAATACTCCGTGGCCAGCGACGCCGCCAACGCCCAGATCGACCAGCTGAACGCCATCCTCAAAAAGTATGATCCCACCGGCATGCTGATCGGCGAGGGCCCCTGCATGAAGGACATGATTGACATCACCAACCATGATTTCCAGGTGGTCAACGCGGTTTCAATCGTGGCCATATTCGTCATCATACTGCTGGTGACCCGCAGCCTGTCGCTGCCGATCATACTGATCGCGGTCATCGAACTGGCCATATTCATCAACCTGGGTTGCGCCCACTACCTGGGCACCAGCCTGCCGTTCATCGCCCCCATCTGCATCTCCACGATCCAACTGGGCGCCACGGTGGACTACGCCATACTGATGACCACCCGCTACAAATCCGAGCGGACCTCGGGCAGATCGAAGCGCGAGGCCGTGTCCATCGCCCTGGGCACCTCCGCGCCGTCGATCATCGTCAGCGGCATGGGGCTGTTCGCCGCTACCTTCGGCGTGGCCATGTATTCCAATATCGACATCATCTCCTCCATCTGCATGCTGCTGGCCCGCGGCGCGCTGATATCGATGGTGCTGGTGATTACGACGCTGCCGGCGCTTTTGATGCTGTGCGACGGCCTGATCCGCCACACCACCCTGGGGATGAAGATCAAGAACCAAACCGTCAGAGAGGAAGTCTGAGCATGAGCAATATCATCAAACGCTGTATGAGCATCGCCGTCGCCGTCGTGCTGGCCGTGGGCTGCATCGTCCCGGCGGCGCTGGCCGAGGACAAGAAGGAGACCGTGTTCGTGATCGCGGACGCTTCGGGCGCGCCCGACCATGTGGTGGTCAGCGAGCGGCTGTACAACCCGGACGGCCTGGAGGAGATCCGGGACTACAGCGAACTTCAGGACATCGAGAACGTGTCCGACGCCCAGACCTTCTCGAACGATGGCGGCGTGATCGTCTGGCAGGCTGGCGGCGAGGACGTGCAGTACGAGGGCAAGTCCGACAAGCCCCTGCCCGTGGACGTGAAGGTCACCTACCGGTTGGACGGACAGCCCGTCGAGCCCGCGGACCTCAAGGGCCGGAGCGGCCACCTGGACATTCGGCTGGAGTACTCCGTCAGCGAGACCCGCACCGTTGAAATCGACGGCGTGGCCACCGAAATTCCCGTACCCTTCCTGATGGCCAGCGTGCTGTTCATCGACCCGGATGTCTGCGACAACGTTACCGTGGAAAACGGCAAGCTGGTGGACGCCGGCAATCTGCGCCTGGCGGTGTGCGTGGGCATGCCCGGCGTCAGCGAAGCCCTGGACCTGGAGAGCTACGAGGACCTTGACATCGAACTGCCCACTACCGCCACCATTTCGGCGGATGTGAAGAACTACGCCAACTCCGGCATATACACCTTCGCCACCAGCTCTCCCCTGGAGAACCTGGACGTGGAAAATGGCGAACTGACGGAACTCAAGGACATCGATTTCGCCGGCATGGCAGACAACCTGGCGGACGCCATCGCCCAGTTGAAGGACGGCTCCCGGGAACTGGCCGACGGCGTGCAGGAGTTGAAGGACGGCGCGGGCGAGCTGAAGGACGGCGCGCACGAGCTCTCCGACGGACTGAATGAGATCGATGACAACTCCGACGACCTGGTGGACGGCGCGAAGCAGCTGTTCGAGGGTATCCTGGACACCGCCAACGACGGGCTCAGGGAGAAGAAGGCAGACTTCGCCAAGCTGGACATTACCCTGCGGGACCTGACCATCGACAACTATGAATCCGAGATCGCCCGTTTGGAGAAGGAGCTCCTAGAGAACGTGGAGGACTACGTCTACAGGGAGGCCGACCGGCTGCTCCGGCAGAAGGTGTACGAAGCCGTGCACGCCGAGGTGGTGAAGAAGGTCAACGAAGCCGCAGTTCAGCAGGTGACGGACAAGGTGAACGAGGCCGCCCGTCAGCAGGTGATGGACGCCATACTGGAGCACGTCCACCAGCAGGTGGAGGAAGGCGCGAAGGGCCAGGTGATGGACGCCATCCACGAAAACGTGCGCCAGCGGGTGGAGGAGGCCGCGAAGCAGAAGATCGAGGCCGCCCTGCGCAATCCCGACGCGGCCACCGTGGAACAGATGGTGGAGACTAAGCTGAACGATCCCGAGGTACAGGCCGAGATCGACGCCGCCGTGCAGACACAGATGGCCGACGCGGCTGTTCAGTCCGAGATCGACAAGCAGATTGAGGCCATGGCCCGTCCCAAGGTGGAAGCCGCCGTGGAGCAGGCCGTGCGCAAGCAGGTGGAGGCCGCTGTGGAGGCTCAGGTGCGGCAGCAGGTCACCGAGACCGTGCGCGGGCAAGTCCGCGCCGCCGTGGAGGCCCAGCTGTCCAATCCCACCACCGCTCCTACTGCCGAGCCCACTGAGGCGCCTGCCGTAGAACCCACGGAAGCGCCCACCGAAGAACCCACACAGGCGCCCACTGAGACTCCGACCGAGCAGCCCACGGAAACGCCGACTGCAGCTCCCACGGAGCAACCCACCGAGTCTCCCGCGGAGAAACCCGCGGCGGAAGACCACGACGAAACGCTTTCCGCCCGGAGCCTGATCGCGCCGTTCGCCTACGCGGAAGGTGGAGATATCGAGACGCAGATTGAGGCGCTGGTGGAGCGCCAGATGACCTCTGCCGAGGTACAGGCCAGGATCAACGCGGCGGTGCAGGCGCAGATGGCGTCCGGCAGCGTACAGTCGACCATCGACCAGAGCGTGGCGGCGCAGATGGCGTCCGACGCGGTGTAGGCGCAGATCGAATCCAACGTACAGGCGCAGGTGGCCGATCCCGCGAACCGCGCGAAGGCGGAGGCTCAGGCTGAGCCGATGGTGCGGGAAAAGGTGGTCGAGGCGGCGAAGGCAAAGATCCGCGCGGGCATCGGAAATCTGACCGAGGACCAGATCGCGGAGCTGGTGGCGCAGCAGCTGACGTCTAACGAGATCCGGGCGCAGGTGGAGGCGGCCTATCAGCAGGAGCTCCAGAAGCCTGAGACCCAGGCATTGATCGACGCGGCCTATGGCGAACAGATGGATTCCGATGACGTGCAGGCGAAGATCGAGGCCGCCTATCAGGAAGAGCTCAATAAGCCCGAGAACAAGGCCGCCATGGAGGCCGAGCTGAACAAGCAGCTGGCCAGCAAGGAGGTTCAGGCGCTGATCAACAAGAACATCGCAGAGCAGATGGGCTCTGTCAATGTGCAGAATCTGATTGCCCAGAACATCGCTGAGCAGATGCGCACGAAGAAGGTGCAGGACATCATCGCCGAGAACATCGCGGATCAGAAGACGAAGCCCGCCTACCTGAACGGCATCGCCGACGCGCTGGAGAAGAACGGCAAGAACGGCGAGGCGTACCGCTCTTTGGCGGACCTGATGGACACCCTGGACGATGTGAACACCTTCTACCAGGGCGTGATCGACTACACCGACGCGGTGGGGGAGGCCGCCGACGGCGCGGTTGAGCTGGCCGACGGCACCGACGAGCTGATGGATGGCATCCAGGAGCTGCTGGACGGCGCCAATGAACTGGCCGACGGCATCAAGGAATTCGACGAGGAGGCCATCCAGAAGATACTCGATCACCTGGACGGCAACCTGGACAAGCTGCCCGGCCGCATCGAAGCCATGGTGGACGTGGTGCGCGGCTACGGTTCCTACTCCGGCATCGACGAAGGCATGGTTGGCCGCACCCAGTTCATCATCAAATCCGCAGGCATCTGACCGGGTCGATGCCCCGAGCTCTTGAACCTGTCAAGTTTTGTGCAATCGAGAAACACCCAAAGTCGTGAGCAGTAGAGATTCCCGGAGCCGAAGGTCGTCACATTGCCGAAAACAGCAGCGAGGCACCCACCGCTTCAGCGGCATGGTCTGGCTGGAAGCTGCGCTGCAGTTAGGCAGGTTGTCGGGAAGATGCTACACTGAGAGGCCGACGGGGTCAGTGGAAGCTTGCCTGATTCGGGTCTATCCCAGAATCTGTGTAAACATCAACGAAGCAAAACCGGGTGCATCTGCACCCGGTGCGGGTGCACCGACACTTCTGCTTGGAGAAGTTGCACCCGGTGCGGGTGCATCCCGCGATTCTTTCCCGGAAATCCAATCGGCAAAAATGGCATCCGCTGCACCTGGTTTGCACCGCCTAACTGCACCCACTTTGAGCAATCGTCCCTTGTATCAAAGTTGGGGCGCAGAGCCAACAGACCCTACAGGATTCAAACCTTCGCAACCAGCACCCCAAAAGCAACCCAAATTGTCGCACTTCTATCCGAAACTATCCTGTCAGAATCAGTCAGAACACGATTCTGCCGGATTCAACCCGACTTTGACTCGGCCCTTCGGGACCAAAAGGTCGCAGGTTCAAATCCTGTCACCTCGACCA
>JAFWBZ010000090.1 GCA_017537105.1 Clostridia bacterium
CATGTATGCCGCGTTCGGGAGCGTTCCGGAATCCCGGACCCTGTCGCCGGAAGTATTCGGTTTGACAGATGATGCAGTCAAGCAGCTAAGACAGGCGGTTTACGGGGTTGGGACCGGTTCAATGACCATCGACGAGGTAGTTGCCCGCTATGGTTCTTTTGAGTTATCATGAAACAGCTGGGTGCGGCGCTGCCTTAACGTCGGAATAGATATTTATGCGCCGTCATTTGGATCAGTACGGAGCTTCCGAACACGGTTGCCCGCGCTGGTCCCTGAAATGGCAGGATACAGAAGCCGGGTACTGTCAATAGTATTGCGCAAAGACGTCGGCAGACTCTGAGAGCGAAGGTCCATAAAATCTCCCACTGATTCAGCCTCATTTTCATCAGGTTTTGGTATTAAGCAAAAGAGCGGCGGAGCATGGAAAGCATGCTCCGCCGCGCATTCAATGGGGGATCACTTGAAGATCAGGTGATCCGCTGTGGTCAGGCGCTGAGGTCCGTTGCTGGTGATCAGATATCCATCCTCCGTGCGTGAGCCGGCGATGTCCGCTTCAAAGAGCGGAATATCCACGGAGATGACCATGTTTTCCTGGATGACAGTAGTGCTGGAGGGGCCAAGGATGGGTGGCTCAAATTCGATGACGCCCACGCTGTGCAAACCGGAATACAGGAAGTTTTCACCATATCCGGCGCGGGTCATGATTGCCCGCCCCATCGCCTCGACTTCGCTTCCGATCTTTCCCGGGATCAGATTGCTTCCACAGGTGTTCTGCGCCTCGATTTCCGCCTTCACCGAGGCCAGCACGCGCTCGTCCGGCTTGCCGACGAATATGCATCGGCCGCACGCACCGTGATAACCTTCATAGCGGGGTGCGAGAGTGATGGTGACGAAGTCGTTTTCCTGAATCACGCGGGTGGTGGTTCTCCCCAGGATGTGACCGGTATTGGGGCCGGAAAGAACCATTGTATCGATGCCCGTGCCCTCGGCGCCAAGCTTGCGCATCACATATTCCGCCTCGGCGGCGACTTCGCGCTCAGTAATGCCGGGGCGCACAGCCTTGATTGCGGCCGCCATGCCCTGGTTGACGATGTGGTAGGCATACTTGATGACCTCGATCTCAGCCGGCGATTTGATGCCGCGCATGGGTTCGAGCACGTTGTCCATCTTCACCATTTCCGCCTCGGGAAAGCTCTTGCAAATGGCCTCGTAGATGTCCGCGCCCATCAGGGAAAATCCAGCGAGCCCAATGCGACCTATGGCGTGGGGCACGCGATCGGACACCACCTGTTTCAGCGAAAGCATTCTGGAAAAAGGATAGTCTTCGTTTTCCGCGGCAAACTCCTTCAGAATGCAGATTTCGGCGAAGCTGCCGACCTCGCGGGCATAGCCGTCGGTCTCCGGGCCAACCAGGAGCGCGGGGTCCCGCCCCGGCGTGAAGAGCACCAGCACTGGCTCGAAGGCGACCGGCAAATTGCCATAGTAGCGGGCGTAGGCGGTGCCGTAAGTATGGCGGTCATCGGCATAGGCCAGGAGCACATCCAGCTGTCGCTCAATAAGCACCTTTTGTACGCGATCCCAGCGCTCCTTGTATTCAGCGCGGGGAATTTTGGGCAGTTGACCTGGGTTCAGCATGGTTCGACCTCCTGTCTTTCTGTTTCTCCGATCCATCAGGGCTTCAGGTGGAACACCGGCTTTCGCAAGCCGACGACCTCGCGGTTGTCGTTCACGATTTGGTCAGAATAGAATCTGCGAATCTCTGCAGCGGTCTCAGGAGCGATTCCCAGCTGACCGAGCGCCTCGATGGCCTCGTCGGCAAATTCGTCGTGGCTGCCATCCATCACCTTAAAGGCGATGCCCAGACCTCTGGAGCGCACACCGATGGCATACACGCCCATCGCGCCGCTCTTGGCAATCAGGTCCGGGTTGGCGGTGACAATGGAATCCACGACGCCCTCGCCGGCGATCATGTTCGGGTACGCATGCAGTCGCCGCATGTTTGCCTCGACAGCGCTGCGGATGTCGGGATCATCAATCAGCTCAGGGCACGACAGCTTGAGATAGGTCCTGGCGATCTGCCGAAAGGGCACCGCGAACACCGGCACGCCGCAGCCATCCACGCCGACGCGAACATCGTCATAGGGCGTATCGCTCAGCTCGGCGATCATCTCCCGGACGATGCGCTGGGTCTTGCTCTCCCGCTTCCAATAATCCGTCACCGATTCTCCCAGTTCCCGCGCCAGCAGCATCAGGCACAGATGCTTGCCGCTGCAGTTGTGATAGATGCGCCGGGGCGGCTGGTTTGCCCTGAGCAGAGCTTCGCGGCGGGACGGGCGGTTGGGATAGGTCGGCAGCATGATCATGTCCTCCTCGCGGAGGCCGGTCTTGGCCATGATGGATTCGCAGACCCGCACATGGGCCTCATCGCCCCAGTGGGATCCCGAAAAGATCGCGGTCTCCTCCTCGGACAGTCCGTACTTTCTGTGCAGGCCCCGTACCAATACGGGAAGTGCCTGTATGGGCTTGGAGGCGCTGCGAAAGAAGCACGTCCAGTCACTGTCGCCGACGCTGGCAACGACGCCGTTCCTGTCCACCACGCAGGCGGTTCCATAGTGCAGGCACTCCAGCACGCCCTCGCGGTATTCTTCAAAGAGCACTTCCGTTTGCATCAGATTTTCACCTCGAAGCAGGGCTCCCTGCGCCCGACGAGCGTATCGTTGTCATTATAGATTTCATAGGGATGCATCGCCTCAAAGGCCTTTCGCGTCTTTTCGCTCAGCGCGCCGAGGCCCTTCAGTATTTCCAGGATCACCAGCGGCCACAGGTGCTCCGTGCCGTCGGTAAACTTGAAGGATACGCCGATCTTCTCACGCTTCAGCGCAAATCCGTAGACGCTGTTGGCACCGCCCTTGCCCACCAGGTTGTCGTCGCGATTGATTTCCGTGCAGATATACCCGGTGCCCCGCATCATATGGGGATACCGGTGAATGCGCGGAACGAACCGCGTGACGGCCTCCCTCAGGCTGTCGTCGCGAATATGCTCCGGAGCGGCCAGGTTTTTGAAGGCGGTGGCGATACAGCGTATGGGCACCGCGAACACCGGCACGCCGCAGCCATCCACACCGAGGCGGACATCCCGGGTTTCGCTGATCTCCTCGATACAGCGCTTCACCTCCTGCTGCGCGAGGGCATCCATGCGCCAATAATCCGTCGTTTCGCCGCCCAGCTCGCGTTGCAACAGCATCAGCGCGCAGTGCTTGCCGGCGCAGTTGTGGAAGAGCTTTCTGGGCGGAATGCCCGCGCGAATGCGGGCTTCATTGGCGGGACCGTAGGCGGGCACGGCTGGCTTCATCACCAGCATTTCCTCGTTCAGCCCGGCCTTTTTCATGAGGCTCTCAAGCGCTGCGATGTGGAAGGGCTCTCCGGCATGGGAGCCCGCGAAGATGACGCTTTCTTCCTCCGATATGCCGTATTTGGCATCGAGCCCGCGCGCTATAACCGGCAGCGCCTGGATGGGCTTGGAAGCGCTGCGATAAAAGACGATATCATCCGGATCGCCTACAGAATAGAGGACCTTTGAGTTTTCATCGACGATGACGATATATCCAAAATGCGTAAGATCCAGGGTGTCTCCCCGGTATTCCCTGACAAGTGGAGCGAATGACACGATCTACCCCTCCTCTTCATGTTTCCACGTTAAAGAATAGCATAAACACATCCAAAAATCAATCCAATTCGACGAATAACGTGGAACGGCGCAATGCATGCAGTGCATTCTCTCCGCATGTTCGCTACGTCCATTGGCTGGGCGGCGCGCGGCACCCTGGGAGTCTCGACGCGGAGGTCTCAGGCTTTACAATAATCGCCGGAAATGCTATAATAAGACAACCTGTTTGCCATTCCGGCGCGGCAGCCTGCGCTGTGGCAGATATTTGCAAATCTGAGATCGATTGACAGGAGACGTGTCAAATGAAGGAGCACCCCATGGGCGTGGGTGTCGTGGGATCGGGAATGATCAGCGACATCTATCTGAAGAACATGATCGGGCGGTTCGATATCCTGAAGGTCGAAGCCATCTGCTCCGCCCACATGGAAAATGCGCAAAAAAAGGCCGACAAATATGGCATTGCCGCCCGCAGCTTCGAGGCGATGCTCGAAGACCCATCCATTGAGATGATCGTCAACCTGACGCCTACGCCCGTGCACGAGCAGATCGTACGCAGGGCGCTGGAGGCGGGCAAGCATGTCTATACCGAGAAGACGATGACCGGCGACCACCGCAGCGCCATGGCGCTTGCCGCACTGGCGCGGGAAAAGGGTCTCTATCTCAGCGCAGCCCCCGACACCTTTCTCGGCGCGGGTCAGCAGACGGCGCGGGCGGCCATCGACGCAGGCGCGATCGGCGAGGTGACGTCCTTCGCCTTCGCCTCCAACCGCGACAACGCCTTTTTGACCAGCTTCTACCGCTTTTTGAACCTCCCCGGCGGTGGCGTCGGCTACGATTATGCTGTCTACTATCTCACAGCGCTCGTCAACCTTTTGGGGCCGGTCGAGCAGGTTGCCGCAACGGTCCGGGCGCCTTTTTCCACCCACATCGACCTGAATCCCGACTATGAAACCTACGGCAGGCCGATCCAGACGCCCAACGAGAGCGAAATCTGCGCGGTGCTCAGGATGAAGAGCGGCGTATGCGGGACCGTGCACTTCAACAACGACAGCGGCGTGCTCCAGGACCAATCCTATCTGGCCGTTTACGGCACCAAGGGCATCCTCTATCTTCCTTCGCCCAACGATTTCGGCGGAACCGTTCGGCTGCTCCGCACGAGCGACGGCCCCGGCGGACAGGCTGCAATGGAGACGCTTCAAAATCGTCATGCCTTTAGCGAGGACTCCCGGGGCGTCGGCCCCGCAGAGATGGCCTGGTCTATCCGCAAGGGCCGCGCGTGCCGCGCCAGCGCGGAAATGCCGTGCCATGTGCTTGAGGTAATCGATGCGATTATCGAAAGCGGCGCGAGCAATTCCTTTATCGATGTTCGATCGAGCTGCGCGCGTCCGGCGGCACTTCCTCCAATCGAAGCGGGCGAGGAGGCCTGCCTGATGGCATAGGCGGTATGCGCAGGCGCATACTTCGCGTTGATTGTACCGTTTGCACATCGACCGTTGAACACGCATTTCCGCGCCTGGCGCGGGAGCCCCGGACGCACCTGCGGCCTGCGGCGCCACAGGGACTCCGAAACGCACACTATTGAGGAGGAGATTGACAGATGTACCGTGCAATGGATCTCACTTATCGGGCGATTGAACCCCTGAAGCTGGACTATCCCAAGCAAAAACCGGTGGTGCCGAAGGAAGTATATGAGGCGCGCAAAGCCAGGCTGATGGAGCGCCTCGCGAAGGAGGGCATCGATGCCGTCGTCATCTACGCGGACCGCGAGCATTATGCCAACTTCAAGTATTACACCGGCGTGGATCCGCGCTTTGAAGAGTCGCTGCTGGTGATCCACTCAGACGGGCGGACGTTTCTTGCTTTGGGCAACGAATGCTTTGCGCTGGTGGATACATCGGCGATTCGCGCGACGGGCGTGTTCTGCCAGTGCTTCTCCCTGCCGAACCAGCCGATGGATGCATTCATCAGCCTGGAGAAGGTGCTGCGGGACTGCGGCATCGCCCAGGGCATGCGCATCGGGCTGATTGATTGGAAGCTGCTGTGAACCCCCGAGGGTCATTACATCCGAAACCGCTTCTCCATGCCCTCGTACATTGTCGATGAAATCAAGGGCATCGTCGGCGATGATACCCGTGTCACCAACGAAACCGCGCTGATGATCGGTCGGGATGGCCTTCGTCTCAGGGCGGAAGCGGCCGCCATCGCCGCTTTTGAATACGGTGCGGCCTGCGCGTCGCAATCGGTCGTGGACATGCTTGCGCTGGCGAAGCCCGGCATCGGTGAACTGGAGCTGGCGAATGCCGCGAACACCTTTGGCCAGCAGCTCAGCGTGCACACCTACGTGCCCAGCGGGGAGAACATGCGCAAGGGTCTCATAAGCCCCACGAACCGTCGGCTGGAGAGGGGAGATGCCTTCATTGCCAGCGTGGGCATGGAAGGCGGCCTGACCTGTCGGAGCGTTGTGCTGGCGGAGCGCGCAAGTGACCTGGCGCCGTTGGATGGCAATTACTATATGGAATCGCTGGTCAAGCCCTACATGGCTGCCGTGTACAATTGGTATGAGACGATTGGGCTGGGCGTGTGCACCGGCGACATGTTCGACATGATCGAAGCGTGTCTGCCCGCCAAGGACTATGGCAGGACACTGAACCCCGGCCACATGATCGGCTATGAGGAGTGGCTGTGCTCTCCGTTCTTCCAGGGCTCCGACTTCACCGTGGAGAGCGGCATGATGTTCCAAATGGACATCATCCCTTCCCACCCCGAATACCCCACGCCCAACGACGAAGTTGGCCTCGCTATTGCGGATGAAGCCCTGC
>JAFWBZ010000091.1 GCA_017537105.1 Clostridia bacterium
AGGTCGGACAGCACGCTGCCGACGCCCTTTTCATCGTAGTCCTGCAGCGTTGCGACGTCGATGCCATATTCCCTTCCGGCCAGCACGAGAAGATTGCCGTCGTAGAATTCCATGCCCAGCTTCTCCGACAGGATGCGGGCGACCTCGCGACCGCCGCTCCCGTATTCCCGGTCGATGACAACGCTCTGCGTCTTCATATGGAACCCCTCCTCTTGTCGTCGCTGTTTTTTCAGGCTTTTCATTATTATAACACACTTTCCGGAATTGGGCCATATCCCCCTGCGGATTTTTGGCTTCCGATGCCGGACGATCCCGCCGGGATGCAAAAGCCCGCTCCGCGCCATCCGGGGAACGGCGCGGAGCGGGTGCATCGATGTCCTTCGTCCTTTACGGCTTCAGCTCCATGTAGAGGGAGCGATACTGCTCTGCGGACTTCTCCCAGGAGACGTCCACGTCCATGTCGCGCTGAACCATCTCGTCCCAGCACCACCGATTGGTGAAGTACAGCGTCTTGGCGCGGTTGACGGCGTCCAGCAACAGGCCGGACTCGTACCGGTCGAAGGTGAAGCCATAGCCCCAGTTGGTGTACTGGTTGTAGGGCTGCACGGTGTCCTTCAGGCCGCCGGTTTCGCGCACGATCGGCACGGTGCCGTAGCGCATGGCGATCAGCTGGGTCAGGCCGCAGGGCTCGAACAGCGACGGTACGAGCAGCGCGTCCGAGCCGGCGTAGATCATGTGCGCCCGGCCCTCGTCGTACATGATGTTGGAGCACACATAGCCCTTGTATGCGCCCTCGTAGTAGCGGAAGGCGCTCTCATAGCGCTCGTCGCCGGTGCCCAGCACGACAACCTGGGTGTGCCCGTCGATGAGCTGCGGCAGGATCGCGTTGACCAGGTCGAGGCTCTTCTGGTCGGTGAGCCGGGAGATCAGGCCGATGACGAACATGTGGTCATCCTGCACCAGGCCCAGCTGCTCCTGGAGCGCCCGCTTGTTCTCCTTCTTCCCGGTCAGCACGCTGCTGATGTCGTACGGCTCGGCCAGCCTGGCGTCGGTGGCGCTGTTCCACAGGTCGACGTCGATGCCGTTGACGATGCCGCGCAGCTTGCCGGAGTGATAGCGCAGGTGCGCGTCCAGGCCCTCGCCGTAGAACGGCGTCTGGATCTCGCCGGCATAGGTGTTGCTCACCGTGGTGATCAGGTCGCAGTAGGTCAGGCCACCCTTGAGCATGTTGGCGTCCAGCCAGTTCTGCATCAGCGCGTCCTTGTTGAACACGTAGCCCGGCAGGCCGGACCAGTACTGGATGGTCGGAATGTTGTACACGCCCTGGAACCGCAGGTTGTGGATGGTCAGGATGGTCCTGGCATTGCCGATCGGCGTATCCGCAAACAGCGTGCGCAGATAGACCGGCACCAGGCCCGCCTGCCAGTCGTGGCAGTGGATGATGTCCGGAATCCAGTTCAAGTAGTTCAGCGCGGCCAGCGCGGCCTTGCCGAAGAAGCAGAACTTCGGGATGTCGTCCACCAGATTGGTATACGGATTGCCGAAGCCAAAGAACTCCTCGTTGTCGATGAAATCGTAGACCACGCCGTCCCACACGTATTCCATGATGCCGACGTAGTACGTGCGCCCGTCGGCGCAGAGATCCATGTGGAACTCCCCGCGGTAGACCATCTTCTCCTGGTACTTCCAGGGGATGCACTTGTAGCGCGGAAGGATCACCTTCACATCGCAGTTCTGCTTGGTCAGAGCCTTGGGCAGCGCGTACATCACGTCGCCCAATCCGCCGGTCTTCACGAACGGATAGCACTCCGAACCGATAAATGCAACGCTTCTTCTGGTAGACATGCTTCTTCTCCCTCTATATCCAGTCGTCTTGTCCCATCTCCGGTCAGCGCCGAAGGCGCGGCGAGCGCCTTCACCGGCACTCTTGTTCTCCTTGATTATAGCCCCACAGTCGAAAACAATCAAGCAGTATAACGCAATCAATACGCTCGCAATACTGTTTCTTAACGCGTGCGCGCGCTCCCGGCCTCAGCGAAAGCTGCGGACCCAATTCAGCAGCGAATCCCGGTACACGTTCTCGTGGACCTCCCGGCGCATGCGGTCGGTGACCGGCCCGTTGGCCGCGAGCCTGGCCAGGACCTCCGCCTGAAGCTCCTCCACGCTCATCTCCTCAAGGGGCTTGGCCATCGGCGCGCGCTCCGGCGTCCACTCCGGCTCCGCGGTCGCAGCCTGCGGTTCGGGATTCCTGCATTCCTGCCGCAGGGGCGCATAGTCCGGACGCCCCTCGCGCTGAGGAATCCAGATCTCGCCGCCGTTCCCGCCGATCTCGAGGTGCAGGTTTCCGCCGGCCGCCTCGGCCCTGCGGCCGCTGAGCGCGCCGACGTACGCCCCGTCCGCACGCAGGTCAAAGGCCGCCGCGTCCCCGGCGTTGTTCACGGTGATGATCAGATCGCCCCGGGCGAAGGCATACTTCGTCGTCGTCAGCTGGAGCTCCCGGTAATCCCCGTACCACAGCGCGGGCTCCTGGCGGTGAATGCGCCCCAGCGCGGCGACGATCTCCAGGCAGGGACCGTCCTGACGCCGCAGCGACTCCAGGTCCAGGCAGGGGCGGATGGAGGCGTCCGATCCCCGCTCCTTTCGCCCGTCGATGCCGAACTCCGAGCCGTAGTAGATGGACGGAATGCCCGGCAGCGCGTACAGCAGCACGTGCACCGGCAGGAAGTGCGCCTTGTCGCGCAGCTTGGTGTGGATGCGCTCGACATCGTGGTTGTCCACAAAGCTGTACAGCAGGATGCCCCTTCCCAGGCCTGCGTCCATCTGCCGCTTTACGGTGTGGGCGATCTCAAAGTAGTTGTGGTCGTTGTGGGCGCTGTACAGCGCCTTGTGCAGGTGATAGTTGGTCACGGAGTTCAGCGTCTGTCCGTTCGCCCAGCGCGCGTAGTCCCCGTGAATCACCTCCCCCATCAGCCAGAAGTCCTCCTTCAGTCGCCGCGTGAACTCCCGGAGGCTGCGCATGAAGTCGAAGTCCAGCACGTCCGCCGTATCCAGCCGAAGGCCGTCGATGTCGAAGGTCTCCACCCAGAAGCGCACGGCGTCCAGCAGGTAGTCCCGCACCTCGGGATTGCGCAGGTTCAGCCGCGCCAGCAGGTTGTAGCCGCCCCAGTTTTCATAGGAAAAGCCGTCGTTGTACTCGTTGTTGCCGCCGAAGTTCACATTGCAGTACCAGTGCAGGTAGCGGCTGTGCTCCCGGTTCTGCCGCAGATCCCGGAAGGCGAAGAAATCCCTGCCGGTATGGTTGAACACCCCGTCCAGGATCACGCGAATGCCCGCCGCGTGGCACTGCGCCACAAAGCGCGCCAGGTCCTCGTTGGTGCCGAGCCTGGAATCCACCTTCCGGTAGTCCGTCGTATCGTAGCCGTGGCTCGAGGACTCAAACAGCGGACCGATGTACAGCCCGGTGCAGCCCAGAGAGCGGATGTGATCGATCCACGGAACCAGGTCGTTCAGCCGATGCACCACCTCGCCGTAGTCGTTGGTCTCCGGCGCGCCCGCCAGGCCCAACGGATAGATGTGATAAAAAACCGCTTCTTCATACCATGCCATTCTGTAATCTCCCGTCCCGCAGGGCACATCTTGCCGGCCCCGCAAATCCAATCACTCACCAGAGGGCGCGGTCCTCCCGGACGTCCTCCGCAAACGGTCCCGGCAGCGCGTCGAGGCCGCGATGCCCGCCGAAGTAATCCCGGTCAAACACGATGTCCGTGCCGTCCGGGTTCTCAAAGCGCTGCTCCGGCTCGAAGGCCCGGCCCAGCGTGTCGCTGGTGACGATGCCGGCCCGGAAGTCCTGCAAATGCTGATACAGGTCCGTCTGCAAAAAGCAGCGGCCGTCCCGCTCGACCAGCGCCACGGAGACCTTTTCGCCTGCAATCGCGTGCCCGTGCCGCTCGTGCCGGCTGACGGTGGCGCCGTTAAAATAGGCATTCCCCGACACCCACACCGGCAGGTGCCCGAAGTGGTACGGCGCCAGCGCGTGCATGTCGGGCTCCCGGTCCATCATAAAGTTGGCGATCCACTCGTCGTAGCCCGGGAAGATGTCGAAGGGTGCCGTGCCCACCACGCCGTAGTCCGCATCGACAGGCTGCTTTGACGCATCCTCCACCGGATAGTGCTGCACAAAGATGTTGTTATAGATGCGATCGTCCCCGTGCAGTATGGTCATGAAGCCGGCCACCTCCGTGCGGTGCCGGATGTGGTAGGGCGTGTAGCGCGGCTCGCGCTGACCGTTGACGATGCTGTCCACGCCGGAATTGATCAGGCCGAAGCTGCCCAGCATCAGGTTGTGCACGCAGGCGATGCCCTCCGAGGGCATGACCACCGAAACCTTCGAGAGCAGGACGTTGTCGTCGATCAGCGTCGGGCCGTGGCCCACCTCGATGAACACGTCGTTGTTGAACATCGCGCCCTGGGCCTGCCGGACGCCCTCGGGCCGGTGGTTGTCGTGCAGCAGATTCCCGCTGATGCGCGCGCCCTGGGCCTCCCAGTCCAGCCACACGCCCATGATACAGTGGTGGATGTGGTTGCGGCGGATGGTCACATCGATGGCCGCGTGCAGCTTGATGCCCGCGGTCTCCGCGCCGCCCAGCTGCTGGGAATTGCAGATGTGGTGGATGTGGCAGTCCTCGATGGTGGAGAACACGCCGCCCATCCGGCCCACGATGCCGGTCTGCTCGCAGTGGTGAATGTCGCAGCGACGGATGATGTGGCCGCCCACCTTCTCCTTCAGCCATCCGTGGTACTGGCCCCGGCAGACGGCGTCGCGCTCCATCTGGGTGGGCGACTTCACGTGCTTCGTGTAGAAGTACATGTCGTTCTCCGGGTCCCGGTATTTGCCCAGGGAGATGCCGCAGCACCGGCTGTTGGAAATCTCGCAGTCCTCGATGATCCAGCCCTTCGACCAATGCGGGCCGATCATGCCGTCCTGGTACGCCGCGGGCGGCGCCCAGGTGGTGGCGGCCTTCTGGATGTCAAAGCCGGATACGGTGATGTAGTCCACGCCGGTTTTCTCCGGCATGAAGCAGTTGCGGCGAACGCTGATCTCCACCTTCTCCGCGTTGGGATCCAGCCCGTGAAAGTTGGCGTACAGCACGGTGTCGTCCCCGTCCTGCTCGGTGTACCACTTCCAGGTGGAGGCCTCCGCGTCCCAGGCGCAGGGATCGGCCGCCCCCGCGAGGCACTCCTGAAGCGTCACCGTCTCGTACAGCATCCGGTCGTTCAGAAACACGGAGCCGGTGTGCCGCACCGTCGGCGCGAAATACCAGTCGCCGCACACCATCGTGGTGTAGGGATTATAGCCGCCGAACACGCCGTTGTTCACCCGATTCACCCACACCTCGCCTTCCAGGCGCGTCCAGCCCGTCAGGAGCTCCGCGCCGGTGATCACAGCGCCGAGGGGCTGTTCGGAACGGTAGACGATGCGCGCGTCCTCCGTGCCCGCGTGGACGGGATGCACGGATTCCCGGTAGACGCCCGGGGCGACGACGATCTCATCCCCCGCCGTCGCGATGCGCGCCGCATCGTCGATCCGCCGGAAGGGCCTCTCCCAGGTGCCGTCTCCGTCCCGGGCCGCGCCCGCATTCACATGGTAAATCATCCGATTCTCTCCTTTTTCCCCGCTGTGTGGCGCACCTTCGCGTCCATGGGGGCCCGGCATCGCGCCCGTCCGTTCGGGCACAACGCCCCTGACAGCATTGTAACATCATTTTTGCCGGGAATCAAGGTCGGATTTGCGCTTGATAAAATGACAACAGGGACGGTTCTTTTTGTCATGGAATTATTGACATGGGTAAAAACGAATGTTAACATAGCATTGATCAAGGCAAAAAAGTGGTGCGCCGCGCTGAGAAAAGCCCCAGTCAGAATACGCACCTATTCGGAGAGA
>JAFWBZ010000092.1 GCA_017537105.1 Clostridia bacterium
CAGCGTCTCCAGCGTCGTGCCGGACTTGGACACCAGCACAAACAGTGCATGCGCCACGTCGATGCCCTTCAACACGCTCGCCGCGTCGTCCGGGTCGACGTTGCTGATAAAGCGCGCCTCCATGCGGGCGGCTCCATTCTGCTTGGCCCAGTTTTCCAGGGCCAGGTACATGGCACGGGGACCAAGGTCGCTGCCACCGATGCCGATCTGCACCACGGTGGTGAACTTCTCGCCGGCGGCGTTGACGATCTCCCCTGCGTGCACCTTGCGGGCAAAGTCAGCGGTCTTCTCCTGCTGCGCGCGATAGAACGCCCGCTTGTCCACGCCGTCGGCCATCACGGGCTTGCCCAGTTGGCCACGGGTCAGCTGGTGCAGCACCAGGCGCTTCTCGCCGGTGTTGATGACCTCGCCGTTGTACAGCGCCTCGTACTTCTCGGGCAGCTGCGCCTCCGCAGCCAGCTCGCAGAGGGCGTCCAGCAACTCGTCGTCCACCGCCTTGGCCGCATAGTTGTAGGTCAATCCGCAGGCCATGGGCACGCTGTAGCGCGCCACGCGATCGGCCCCGCTCTCTCCGGCCATCGCCTTCGTCAGATCCACGCGCCCCTTCAGCGCATCCAGCTTGCCGTAGGCGGCGAGCTCGTCGAAATTCTTCCAATTGATCATGGCAAACATCCTTTCTCTTCCCGCCTGCTCTGACGCAGGCATCTTCATGATACCATTATATCCCATAAACCGCTTGTTTGTCCAGTGTGGCAGGCGGATTTTGGCTCTCGAGCCGACAAAAAAGGTGATTGGTGTGCCCTTTACCTCCATTCCGCGATCTTTGCATTGGACATTTGCAGCGCCATCGGGTATAATGATAAAAAGGATGATTCCAGGAAGTCGTCGTCGCGGCACCGGCCGGGTCAAGGCCGGCGCGACGCGCCTGCGGTGAGGAGGGTGCGCCTATGGATCCCTTCGGACGGTTTTATCTGGACAAGGAGAAGGACATCATCGTCGATCTGTATCGCGACGGCGACGCACTTTCCTATGTGCTGCGCACGCCGAATCACAACACTGGAAATCTGATCACCAACCTGGCGAAGGTCTGCGACCTGCCGCTGGACTTCGATGCCCAGGGGCTGAAGATCATTCGCGGCGAGGTCCCCTGCTACGTCAACGGGGAAAACCAGCGCCTCTACATCTTCCGCATGGGCAACACCAAGATTGCCAACATCTATCCCGACGGCAGCGTGGAGATGAAGGCGTCTATCCCCTCCATCTCAAAGGCGCTGATGAGCCAGACCAAGGATTACCGGCTGAGCGTCGCCAAGACCATCGTCAAGACCTACATCTTCGACGACTGCAAGTTCCACACGGACCTGCACACCCACATGAGCGCCAACCTGGAGCCGGACGTGCTCATCGCCCTGGGCATCCATCACCAGATCCGCTATCCCCTGTACTACATCCGAAAGTTGAACCTGCGGTGCACTCCGGCACAGTGGCGCGAGCTGGAGCGCAGGCGGGAGATCGCCGCCGAAAGGCTGTCCGGCTCCGCGCTGTCCGGGCGCTACCTCGAACGCAGGATCGACGACAACACCTTCATCAACTTCGCCGACCTGATCCTCTGCAACCCACAGAACGCCGCTTACAACATCGCCAGAATCCGAATCTCCCTCGCGGTTCCCAAGGATGGCCAGGCGGTCTTTGCCGACCTGGAAAAGGTGTACCTCTACCGGTATGTGTTCACCAAGGGCGTCGCGTCAGAGAATCGCCTTGCCCTCGGGGACTGCACTGCTCTGCCCGACGCGGACATCGCCAAGCTCCTCGAACAGATGGAACGGGATCGGCAGAACCCCGATTACCGGAACAACACGATCTTCCAGGACAAGCTGCTGTGGATCGCCCGCGGCTACCGTCGCCAGGGCATCGATTATGCGGAGATCTCGGACACCAGCCTGGTGAAGCGCGACCAGGCGGCAAACACGCTGCGGCAGGTCCATGAAGTCATGCCCGCCGTCACGCGGGAAACCGGCGTGACGCTGCGCTTTCTCGCCGGCATTCGCCGCATTCCGCTGACCATCGTGCGAGACAACGTCACGCCCAACGACTACCTGGCCGAAAACCTGCGGGTGCTGCGGGCCATCGCCGCGGACCCCTACGTGGCGGGAAGCGACATCATCGGCGAGGAGATCAACGACATCCTGGAGCTGCGCAGCGTCATCCAGGAGATCGTCCACATCGCCGCCGGGGAGCCCGGGTTCGTCATACGCATCCACGCCGGGGAGAACGACAGCCTGCGGGACAACGTCGCCAACAGCATTCGCTGCGTCTGTGAATCCCTGGCGCCGGGGCAGCCCATGCCGAAGCTCCGCATCGGCCACGGCCTGTATACCTGCAACCTGCAGTCTTCCCGGGGAAGGAAGCTGATTCAGGATCTCATCACACATCAGGTGACGCTGGAGTTCCAGATCACCTCCAACGTGCGCCTCAACAATCTGAGCGACCTCGACCATCACCCGCTGAAGCAGTACCTGCGCGAGGGCATTCGCTGCGTGCAGGGCACGGATGGCGCGGCGCTGTACGGCACCAATTCCATCGACGAGGAGCTCTCGCTGGAAAAACTCCTCGGGCTGAGCCACGAGGAGCTTCTGCAAATGCGCCGCGCAGAGGCGGAAATCGAGCGGGAGAGTCTGAAAACCTTCGCGGAGAAGTGCGAGGCATTCGCCGCGCTCAGGGGCGATGCGCCGCTGGAAGACTTCCTGAACCGGCGCATCGAGGGCACGGCGCGGGTCTCCTCGACGCTCTGGATCAACGATGGCAAGCTGGACACCCGCGAAGCGCTGGGCGATCAGATCCGGGAACTGCCCGCGAAGCTGCTTCCCCTGGTGATTGCCGGCGGGAGCTTCAACAACGACCGGCACGTCACCCGGCTTCGCCCGGATGACCGGAAGCACATCGATGCCCTGCTGGGCAGCGTGGACCCCGGCAAGGTGTTCTTCGTCATCGGTCATCGCCTGTGCGCCCACGAGCAGTATCTCGTGGCGCAAA
>JAFWBZ010000093.1 GCA_017537105.1 Clostridia bacterium
CTGGCGCTGACCAAGATGGACATGCTGAGCTATCTCGAGGAGATCCCGGTGTGCGTGGCCTACAGGCTCAACGGAGAGACCACGGAGCGCTTCCCCTATACCCCGGACCTCTACGATTGCGAGCCCGTCTACGAGACGCTTCCCGGATGGCGCTGCGACATCTCGAAGGCCCGCCGGTGGGAGGACCTGCCCAAGGAAGCCCGGGATTACGTGGAGTTCATCGAGGCGCGGGTCGGCTGCCCCATCCGGTATGTCTCCGTGGGCGCGGAGCGCGAGGCGCTGATTCTTCGGTAATTACATGCCGTGGGGAGGAAACAGGATGAAGCGGGAACTTGGAATCGCGCGCTGTGGGCTGGCATGCTGTCTGTGTTCTGAAAACGTCGCCTGCAAGGGCTGCAGGCGGGACGGCTTTCTGGAGCTTTCCTGGTGCAAGGATGCCGAATGGTGCGAAAATCGCAGATGCGTGATGGAAAAGCAGTTGAACGGCTGCTTTGAGTGCGCACCGGCGGAATGCAGGAAGGGCTTGTATGCAGAGAAGATCAAGGCGCGCGCCTTTGCAGAATATGCGCGGAGGTACGGCATGGAGGCGCTCCTCGACTGTTTGGAGCGCAACGAACAAGCTGGCATCGTCTATCATCGTGAGGGGATCATGGGCGACTACGACGACTTCGATGACCTGGAGAAGTTGATCGCCTTTATCCGGACGGGACAGCGATAACGCGCCGCCTGTCACATCGCAAAAACATCAGGACCCAGGAGGGCAAAATGAACAAGAGCACCTACGAAACGCCGCTGAACAGCCGCTACGCCAGTCCGGAGATGCAGTACATCTTCTCGCCGGACCGGAAGTTCACCACCTGGCGCAGGCTGTGGGTGGCGCTGGCGGAATCCGAGATGGAGCTGGGCCTGCCGGTCACCCAGGCGCAGGTGGACGAGCTGCGCGCGCACATCGACGACATCGAATATGAAAACGCCCGCAAACATGAGCAGCGGGTGCGCCACGACGTGATGGCCCACGTGCACGCCTACGGCGACGTCTGTCCCAACGCCCGGGGCATCATCCACCTGGGCGCCACCAGCTGCTACGTCACCGACAACGCCGACATCCTGATGCTGCGGGACGCGCTGACCCTCATCCGCGATAAGCTGGTGGAGGTGCTGCGTCGCCTGCGCCGGTTTGCCTGGGAATACAAGGGCCTGCCGACCCTGGGCTACACCCACCTGCAGCCCGCGCAGCTGACCACCGTGGGCAAGCGCGCCACGCTGTGGATGCAGGATCTGACCATGGATCTGGACGAGGTGAACTTCGCCCTGTCTTCGCTCAAGCTGCTGGGCAACCGCGGCGCCACGGGCACGCAGGTGAGCTTTATGGAGCTCTTCGACGGCGACGGCCGGAAGGTGGACGAGCTGGAGCGGCGCATCGCGGAGAAGATGGGCATGACCGCGGTGTTCGACGTCTCCGGCCAGACCTATCCCCGCAAGCTGGATTCCCGGGTGCTGGGCGCGCTCTCCGGCATCGCCCAGAGCGCCTACAAGTTCGCCCAGGATCTCCGCTTGCTCCAGTCCTTCCGCGAGGTGGAGGAGCCCTTTGAAAAGAGCCAGATCGGCTCGTCCGCCATGGCCTACAAGCGCAACCCGATGCGCTCCGAGCGCATGTGCGCGCTGTCCCGCCACGTGATGGCGCTCTGTCAGGACGCTGCCATGACCGCAGCCACCCAGTGGTTCGAGCGCACGCTGGACGACTCTGCCAACCGCAGGCTCTCGCTGCCCGAGGCCTTCCTGGCCACGGACGCGGTGCTGGAGTTGTACGCCAACGTGGCCGACGGCATGGTGGTCTATCCGAAGATGATCGAAAAGCGCGTGATGGAAAACCTGCCCTTCATGGCCACCGAGGACATCATCATGGAATCTGTGAAGGCCGGCGGAGACCGCCAGGAGATCCACGAGCGCGTGCGCGTGCACTCCCAGGCCGCGGCCACCCGCATGAAGGCCGAAGGGCTGGAGAGCGACCTGCTGGAGCGCATCGCGGAGGACCCTGCCTTCCCGCTGGGCCAGGAGAGCCTGACCGCACTGCTGGCCCCGAAGAAGTACACCGGCCGCGCCGAGGAGCAGACCGAGCGCTTCCTCACCGGCACCATCGATCCCATTCTCACCCGCTACGAATCCGTGAAAATGGGAACCATCAACCTATAAATGCATATCGCGGGGCATGGCCCCGGGAAAAACGTGACACGGTCCATCGACCGTGTCGCCTTTCAAAAGGGAGGTTGTCCATGAAAAAATATGCGATCGGCATCGATGTCGGCGGCACCCGCATCCAGGTGGGCCTGTTCGACGAAAACACGCAGCTCCTCTCCAAAAAACAGTATCTGACGGACAAGGAGATGTCCGCCGCGGAGCTGATGGACTTTCTCTCCGGCCGCGTGAAGGCCCTGGCCGCGTCCGCCGGCGTGCCGCTATCGGACATCCGCGGCGTCGGCGCGGCCTTCCCGTCCTATATCGACTATGAAAAGGGCATCACGGTGGAGACCAGCAACATCATCTGCCTGAACGACCAGCCCGTGCGCGACATGCTCGCCGAGCGGCTTCAGATGCCGGTCTACCTGGACAACGACGGCAACCTCGCCGCCCTGGCCGAGCACCGGCTGGGCGCGGGCCGCGGCCACGACGACCTGATCTACGCCGAGCTGTCCACCGGCATCGGCGGCGGGCTGATTCTCAACGGCAGGCTCTACCGTGGCATGCACGGCATGGCGGGCGAGATCGGCCACATGCTGGTCTCCGATTCCACCGGCTATCCCTGCGGCTGCGGCGTCACAGGATGCGCCCAGTCCATCTCCTCCGGGCTGTACATGGCGCGCTACGCCATGGACCGCATCAAGGAGGGCGAGGAGAGCCGGATTCTGGACTACGCCGGCACGATCTCCAACATCGATACCGTGGCCGTGGGCCGGGCGCTGAGCGTGAATGATCCGCTGGCGCTGGAGGTGGTCAACCGCGGCGCGGAGTACCTGGGCCGCATGTTCCACAGCCTGAACCAGATCTTCGACATCAACGTGTTCATCTACGGCGGCGGCGTGACCAACCTGGGTCATCGCTTCATCGACCGCATGATCGCCGCCTATCGTCACCTCTCCCTGATGGACCAGAAGTATCCGGCGCAGTTCCTCGCCAGCACGCTGGGCGACCACGCCAGCCTGACCGGAGCCGCGCTGATCGTCAAGTGACGACCCTCCCCCACGCACAGAAAGGAGTCCCACCATGCAGCACTTCATTCTCGGCCGCACCGGCCTGGAGATCTCCCGCACCGGCTTCGGCGCGCTGCCGATCCAGCGCGTCAGCTTTGAGGAGGCCGACCGGCTGCTCAACCGCGCCCTGGACGGCGGCATCACCTACATCGACACCGCCCGCGCCTACACCGACAGCGAGGAAAAGATCGGCAGGGCCATCGCGCACCGCCGCGGCGAATACGTGCTCGCCACCAAGACCGGCGCGAAGGACGCCGCCGGCTTCCAGCGCGACCTGGAGACGAGCCTGCGGCTTCTGAAGACGGACGTGATCGACGTCTACCAGTTCCACAATCCCGGCTTTGTGCCCGTGCCCGGCGGCGCGGACGGCCTGTACGACGCCGCCCTCAAGGCCCGTGAGGCGGGCAAGATCCGCTGTATCAGCATCACCAATCACTCGCTGGAGCGCGCCTTCGAGGCGGTGCATTCCGGGCTGTACGACACGCTGCAATATCCCTTCAACCACCTGGCCACTTCGCAGGAGATCGAACTGGTGAAGCTCTGCGGCGAGAAGAACGTGGGCTTCATCTGCATGAAGGCGCTGTCCGGCGGGCTGATCACCAACGCCCGGCTGCCCTTCGCGTGGCTCTCCCAGTTTGAAAACGTGGTGCCCATCTGGGGCATCCAGCGCATGTGGGAGCTGGAGGAGATTCTGGGCTTCTCCGAGCATCCGCCCGTGCTGGACGACACCGCCCGCGCGGAGATCGAGAAGGACCGCCGGGAACTGGCGGGGTCGTTCTGCCGCAGCTGCGGCTACTGCCTGCCCTGTCCCGCCGGGATTCCCATCCACAACGCAAACCGCATGACGCAGCTGCTGCTGCGCTCCCCCTGGCAGGGCTGGATCACCCCGGAATGGCAGGCGCAGATGGAGAAGATCGAGGACTGCATCCACTGCGGCGCCTGCGCGAAGCGTTGCCCTTACGGCCTCAAGCCATACGAGACGCTGCGCGACCACCTGGCATTCTATCGTGAATTCGTCCGGACCCACGCGGCCGAATAGCGACGCCTTCCGTCAAAGGAGC
>JAFWBZ010000094.1 GCA_017537105.1 Clostridia bacterium
CCAGGCTGCGCCCGGCCTCGAACTGGCCGTTGTCGATGGCCATGATGCCGCCGCGGATGATCTCGGCGACGTAGGCGCCGGAGTTCAGGCCGAAGGCCAGCGAGGCCAGCGCCACGCCGTTGTCCGACCAGGCGAAGATCACCAGGCAGATGATCATCAGCTGCACTACCACCGGCGTGCCGCGCAGCACGGTGATGTACACCTTGCACAGCGCGTTGAAGAAGCCCAGCACCTTGCGCCCCAGCGTCGGCCGGGCGGTGTCCGCCGTCTTGTCGTAGGTGGAGCGCACGCCCGCGATCACCACGCCGATCACCACGCCCAGCAGCAGCGCCAGCAGCGTGATCAGCAGCGTGTTGCCCAGGCCCGTGGTGATGAAGCGCCAGCGGTTGCGCTGCACGAAGTTCAGGTCAAACTGGAATTTGAGGTTTTCCCACCATGCCTGCAAAAGAATTGCCCCCTCTTTGGTCGCGGTTGATTGCCGTCCCATCGCCCCGCGGGGCGTTCATGAACGCCAAATAGGGGGCGGAAACCGCACCCCTATTGGACTGGATCGATCGCGGGAAGCCTTTATTCCGCGGGAATGAAGGTGTCGATGATGCCCTGCACGGTGCCGTCCTCGATCAGCTCGGCCAGCGCGTTGTTGAAGTCCTCGTAGATGGGGCTGTCCTTGGCGAAGGCCATGGCGTAGTCCTCCACCGCATAGGCGGTATCCAGGATCTTCAGGCCCTCGTTCTGGGCGACGAAGTTCTTGGCGGGCTCGTTGTCGATGACCACGCAGTCCACCTTGCCGGCCAGCAGCGCCTGCACGGCGGCGGCGCCGGTGGTGTAGCGGTCCACGGTGCCCTTGCCCTCGTCCTCGTAGTCCCAGGTGGTGTACAGGTCGCCGGTGGTGGCCATCTGCACGCCGACCTTCACGGAGCCGTTGGCGTCCACGAAGTCGTCCAGGCTGGCCATCTCGCTGTCCTCGGGCACGATGATCACCTGGATGCCGGTGGCGTAGGTGTCGGTGAACTGCACCATCTGCTGGCGCTCCTCGGTGACGGTCATGCCCGCCGCGGAGAAGTCATACTTGCCGGACTGCACGCCCGGGATGCACTGCGCAAACTCGATGTCCACGATCTCCAGCTCGTAGCCCAGCTTTTCAGCGATCGCCTTGGCGATCTCGACGTCGATGCCGGTGGGCTCGCTGTCCTCGCCGTAGAACTCATAGGGCGGGAACGCCACGTTGGTGCACATCGTCAGGGTCTCGGCCATCGCGGTCAGGCCGGCCAGCGCCAGCATCGCAACCAGAATCATCGCAACAATCTTTTTCATGATATGAAACCTCCATGTCGTTTGGCGGCGTTCCGGAGAACCTCCGCCGGAATTGAGACGATTATACAACGCTATGCGTTAAAATGCAACGGATATTCAGAGAATTAACAAAATATGCACAAATACTGCATAAAAATACTCCAGGGCCACGGAATTCGGGGAGATTGGGCTCCGGATGGATGGATTGTTGTATGTTTATGCAGAATATGCAGCCGATATTCACATCGCGTCCGCGCTGCGGAAAACAGCGCGAAGCCCGCCGCGGAGGGGAACCGGGGGAGCCGGGAGGATGGAGAGGGGGACGGGCATCCGACTCACAGGAACAGCACGATGTGGACGGAGAAGCGGTTGTCCGCGGAGGAGATCTCCATCGTGCCGTGGTAGCGGTCCACCAGGGCCTTGACGGAGCGCAGCCCCAGCCCGTGGCCGGGACGCATGGAGACGGGCAGACCGTCCGCGTCGAACCTGACGGGCTTGCCGCAGGGGTTCTCCACCAAGAGGCCCAGCATGGCCTCCGAGAGCATGCGCACCGCGACGCGGATCTTCCGCTGCTCCTCGGGGAGCGGCAGCACGGCGAAGCAGGCGTTTTCCAGCAGGTTGCCCAGGATGACGCAGCAGTCCGCCTCGGCCAGGGGCAGCGATTCCGGCAGCTCGAAGGCGCCGTCGATCTCTATACCGGACGTCTGCGCCTGGTGCATGAAGAAGCCGACGATGGCGTCCACCGCGGGGTTGGCGCTGTACCGCTCGTAGCGGGTGACCGCGCTGTCCTGCATCTGTTCGAGGTATTCCCGCAGCTCGTCGTTCCGGTTGGAGGACGCGAGCTCCGTGAGGACGCGCAGGTGCTGGCGGAAGTCGTGGCGCAGGGTGCGGGTCTCGTTCATGTAGGCCTCCAGCTCGCGGTAGCGCAGGCTCTCCGCGCGCAGCAGATGGTTCTCCTGCTCGAGGCGCAGGCTGTCCGCGATGTGGACCGTGATCCACCAGGGCAGGTAGAACAGCAGCCACATGACGACGGGAAACAGCAGCAGCGCAGACAGGCCGACCGCCCGAACGCGGCCGGACATGACCGCGTCGAAGTCGAGCGGGGTAATCCAGGCGAAGAGCGACGTCAGGCCGATGGGCAGCAGCGACAGCGACGGCCAGGCGCGGTCCAGGAACGGCTCCGCCTGCATGCGGGGGAGCCGCGACCACAGCGTGGAGAAGAAGAAGGCGCCGATCACCACGATGGAGCCCAGCATCACCAGCGATGACTGCACGGTGAAGGGCTCGTCGGGAATGGCCTGTTCGATGGGCGCCATCAGGAAGTTGGCATACATGTTGCACCAGGTGCAGAGCGCTGCCGCGTTGGCATAGCAAAAGGCCACCTTGCCGAGGGACAGGCGGGAGAGCCGCCAGGTTGGGACAAAGAGCAGCGCGCACACGGCGTAGGTATAGACCACCGCGTTGGAAAAACCGGCGTTGCGCAAAAACCCGCCCGCGACGATGAGCAGGGGGATCAGGGCCGCGGCCAGGGCGTAGGTCAGCGCGGGGCGTCGGAAGCTCTTTCGCATGGGCAGGAAGCAGAGCACTGCCGCGGGGATCAGCACGGCCTCCTCCAGCATGTACCGCAGCAGCATGGAGTCGTTCAAAAGCGGGTCCCCCTTTCCAGGCGGGAGATCTGGTACTGGGTGAACTGCGCGAGCAGCTCGCTGCGGCCGCGGGTGCGCAGCAGGTGCGTGGCGCCGTCCTTCATGCGCACGGTGCCGTCGTCCAGCGTCAGCACCTGGTCCATGTTGATCAGCACGCCGCGGTTGATGAGCAGAAAGTGCCGGTCTCCGTTCAACTGCTGCTCCAGCTCGGCGAAGGTCATGATGCTGCGGATGTGCTGGCCGTCGGTCAGGCAGATCTCCACGGCGTGGCCCTGGGCGACGACGGACATGATCTCGTCCACCGGCACCGTCATGTTGGCGTAGGGCACGCGGATCTCCACCATGGGCACCGAGGCGTCCAGCGCGGCCAGCGCCTCGTCCAGCAGCGTGCGCAGGCGGCGGTCGTCGTAGGGCTTGATCAGATAGTCGAAGGGATGGATGGGGAAGGCATCGAACGCGTATTCCCGGGACGTGGAGACGAACACGATCAGCATGGACCGGTCCCTTCCCCGCAGCGCGCGGGCCAGCTCGATGCCGGACATGCCGTCCATGCAGATGTCCAGAAACACCAGGCGGAAGGTCTCGGAGGCGCAGGCGGACAGCAGCGCTTCGGCACTGTCGAAGGTTTGCACGCGGGGCTGGAGCTCCGTGCGGCGCTCCATGTGCGCAGCGACGGTCTCCGCCAGGTGCTCGCGGTCCTCTCGCAGGTCGTCCACAACGGCGATGTTCAACATGACAAGGCCTCCCTTCTGTCGGGTCTTTCACGGGATTTGGGGAAACCTCGCCTCGCTCCCCGGAGGCGAAGCGCCCTCAAGGAGGGTGGAAAGGGTAATACTCCCCATATTATCGCAAAGTGTCTTTTCTCACCTTTATTATACCATACTTTCCCCATATTTGTGCCGAAACTTCCCGTCGTTCGTGCGGAATTCGTGCAGTTCACGAAGAAATAGGGCGGGAGAGGCCGCATCGGGGTTGCCGGGAGGCGCAAAGGTGCGGTATAATTGTGGTATTGCAGGAAGCGGGAGTTGTCCCATGGAAAACGACGCGAGAGGATGCGATGGCATGAAGCGGAAGCTGTTGGCGCTGTGCCTGGCGGGAGTGCTGTTGGCGGGGCTGTGCCTGCCGGCGCAGGCGGCGACCACGGTCCAGGACGACTGGGCGATCTACCTCTACCTGTGCGGCACGGATCTGGAGACCAAGGGCGGCGCGGCGTCGCAGGATCTGATGGAGATCGTGCACCAGAAGATCCCGGACGGCGTGACCGTGGTGATCGAGACCGGCGGCGCGAAGCAATGGCACAACAACGTGGTGAACGCCGACTACCTGGAGCGGTACGTGCTGCAGGGCGACAAGCTGGCCCGCGTGTGGCGCGGCGACGCGAAGAGCATGGGGTCCACGCAGACGCTGGCGGAGTTCCTGGGCTTCTGCCACGAGCACTTCCCAGCGCGGCACGAGGGCGTGATCCTCTGGGACCACGGCGGCGGCAGCGCCGTGGGCCTGGTGATGGACGAGCGCTTCAGCTACGACCGGCTCAGCCTGCCGGAGCTTCGGGAGGCCTTCGCGAAGGTCTACACGCCCAACGCGGAGCGCCCGCCGCTGGAGCTGGTGGGCTTCGACTGCTGCCTGATGGCCACGGTGGACACCGCGGCGGCCATGCAGGGCATCGCCCGCACCATGGTGGCCAGCGAGGAGACCGAGCCCGGCTGCGGCTGGAACTACTACGGCCTGTTCAAGCTGATGGAACGCTATCCCGGCATGAGCGGCACGGCGCTGGGCCAGGCCATCTGCGAGACCTACATGGCGGGCTGCCGGGCCGCCCGGGTGGAGGGCTCGGCCACGCTGTCGGTGATCGACCTGACCCGGCTCGACCCGCTGCTCACGGCCTACAACCGCTTCGGCGGCGCGGCGGTGCTGGCGGCCTGCGAGGATTCCGGCTTTTTCGCGGAATTCGGCCGGGGCGCCAAGATGGCGGAGAACTACGGCGGCAACACGCCCAGCTCTGGCTACGCCAACATGGTGGACCTGGGGGACCTGGCGAAGCAGTCCGCGCGGCTGATGCCGGAGGCCTCCCGGGCGGTGCTGGACGCGCTGGAGGACTGCGTGGTCTACAAGGTCAACGGCAGCTACCGGAGCCAGGCCTCGGGCCTGTCCTGCTACTACGCCTATGACGCCAACCCGAAGCTCTACAACCTGTACGCCGGCGCCGGCGCCAGCGAAAACTTCAAGGTGTTCTACGACTACATGCTCACCGGCACGCTGGACGAGCAGACCCAGGCCTACATTATGGAGGACCTGGGCTACGCCGGGGAGAGCATCGAGGAGCTGGACACGCTGAACGACTTCGAAAGCAGCGGCTGGCGCGTGAGCGTCGACGACGAGGGCTACGCCGTGCTGACCGTGGACCCGGAGACGCTGGCGACGCTTTCGGACGTCAGCTTCCAGCTGGCCTACGTGGACGAGGAGCGGGATCTGCTGCTGTTCCTGGGCAGCGACAGCGACATCGACCAGGACTGGAAAAACGGCGTGTTCCGGGACAACTTCCGCGGCGTGTGGGGCTCCATCGACGGCTGCGTCTGCCACATGGAGGTCATCTACCAGGGCAAGGACTACAACCTGTACAACGTGCCGGTGCTGCGCAACGGGGAGCCCTGCCAGATGAAGGTGGCCTACGACTTCGACGCCGAGGAATACTACATTCTGGGCGTGCAGCGGGGGCTGGATTCCCGGGGCATGGCGGACCGCGACATGGTGCGGCTGCGCGTGGGCGACGTGATCACCACGCTGCACTACGCCGGCAGCCTGTCGGGCGACGAGGAGTTTGAGCTGGTGGCCATGGACGACTTCGTGGTCAACCGCCGCACGCGGTTTGAGGAGATGGATCTGGGCGACGGTGAGTTTTTGCTGCTGTTCACCCTGATCGACGGCCGCGGCGAATCCACCTACACCGAGGAGGTCATCTTCACCGTCGAGGGCGACGACATGACCGCCGAGGTGGCATAAAAAGGTTGACAAACCCGGAGAAAAGCGGTAAGCTGGACCCATTCATCCCAAAGGAGATTGCATCCATGATGTATAAGAAGATACTGGCCGTGCTGCTGGCGCTCGCGATCTGCGCCGCGGCGCTGCCCTTCGCGATGGGCGAGGAGGCGCTGCCCGCAATCGACGCGCCGGAGGAGGCGCTGGAGGCGGAGTCTGCCGCGGCCGAGGCGGAGGTGGGCGAGCTGCCCGAGTTTCCGTTGATCCCCGAGGACGGGGAACCGGAGGCGGAGCTCCCGCTTGAAGTCGGGGAGCCGGCCCTGGACGAGGCCGGGATTGCGGAGGACGCGGAGGACGACGACGAGGGCGAGGAGCTGGAGGTCGAGTCCGAAGAGGAGACCGTCGAGATGGCCGAGGAGTACGACGCGGGCGACGTGAGCAACGACGAGCTCTACGAGGCCTACATCGACGGCATCCTGGGCGTCAACGGCATGGACGAGGCCAGCCTCGCGCAGAAGATCAACGGCCAGAAGCTGACGGGCTTCCGCCGCCAGGTCTACGACCGGCTGAAGGGCTTCGTCACGCAGGTGGCCGCGGGCAGCCGCAGCTCCACGCAGTTCACGATGTCCCTGAGCGGCGTGAGCTACGCCTTTACGCCGGCCCAGCTGGGCGTGACCGCCTCGATGGTGGGCCGCAGCCTGCCCGCCGCTGCGCTGAACGCCTTCAAGACGCGGCTGCAGGACGACGTGGACGACGCGATCCACGCGCTGTGCACCGACTATCCCTTCGAGATGTACTGGTTCAACCGCTACCGGGTCTCCAGCGGCGGCTACAGCTACAGCTATTCCTACAAGTATTCCTACAAGGGCGGCAAGTGGAAGAAGCTGCAGCTGACCGGCAGCGTGAAGTTTGCCTTCAAGGTCTCGCCCCAGTACGGCACCACCTACAGCGTGAACAGCAGCAAGGCGGCGACGGCGCGGCAGGCGGCGAACAACGCCAGGACCATCGTGGCGACCTACGCCTCGGCGTCCGACTACGACAAGCTGGTGGGCTACAAGAACGAGATCTGCAGCCGGGTGAGCTACAACTACGCGGCCTACAACGGCAGCAAAAACGGCGCCTACGGCTATACCGATCCCTGGCAGCTGGTGTGGGTGTTCGACAGCGATTCGAGCACCAACGTGGTCTGCGAGGGCTACGCCAAGGCCTTCCAGTACCTGTGCGACCTGACGAATTTCAGGGGCAACATCTGCTGCTACTGCGTCACCGGCGACATGGGCGGCGGCGCGCACATGTGGAACGTGGTCACCATGGACAACCGCAAGAAGTACCTGGCGGACGTGACCAACAGCGACACCGGCATGAGCGGCCAGTACGGCGGGCTCTTCATGGCCGGCTACAGCAGCGGCAGCGTCACCGGGGGCTACACCGTCAACGGCCGGAAGTACACCTACGACAGCGACACGCTGCGCACCTACGTGGCCAGCGAGCTGGCGCTCTCCTCCCGGGACTACCTCTCCGACAGCCGGGCGGCGCGGACGATCCTCTCCGACGGCGCGGCGAAGGTCATCGGCGTGGGCGAGAAGATCACGCTGGGGACCAACGAGAGCGGCGTGCGCTTCGGCACCAGCAACAAGAAGGTGGCCACCGTCAGCGGCGCGGGCCTGGTCAAGGGCGTCAAGACCGGCACCGTCACCATCACCGCCACGGCGACGGATTACATGTCCGAAACCTGCAGGATCACCGTCAAGAAGGCCCCGAAGAAGGTGAAGATCAGCGCGTCCAAGGCGTCGCTGGGCATGGGGCAGAGCAAGCAGCTCTCCGCGAAGCTGTCTCCCGGCGGCTGCCGGCCGGGCGTGAGCTGGACCAGCAGCAACGCGGCCGTGGCCATCGTGAGCCCCGGCGGCCTGGTGACGCCCGTGGGCCCGGGCAAGGCGACCATCACCGCCCGGACCTACAACGGCAAGAAGGCCAGCTGCAAGGTCACGGTGCTGCCGCTGCCCTCCAGCGTGTCGGTCCGGATGGGCCGCACGGTGCTGGGCGTGGGCG
>JAFWBZ010000095.1 GCA_017537105.1 Clostridia bacterium
CTGCGCGACGCCTTTGACCCGAAGCTGAGGAGGTAACAGAGATGAGCACACCGCTTTTGCAGGTCAAGAACCTGTCCACTTCCTTCAACGTCGATTCCGGCGAGGTGCGCGCGGTCAACGGCGTCTCCTTCAACCTGGAAAAGGGCAAGGTGCTGGGCATCGTGGGCGAATCCGGCTCCGGCAAGTCCGTCACGGCCTATTCCATCATGCGCATCCTGGTGGAGCCCGGCCGCATCACCGGCGGCGAGATCCTGTTTAACGGCGAGGACATCGTAAAATATTCCAAGAAGCAGATGCGGGAGTTCCGCGGCAAGCGCGTCTCCATCATCTTCCAGGACCCCATGACCAGCCTGAACCCGGTGTACACCATCGGCAATCAGCTTCGGGAGGCCATCCTGCTGCATACGGACCGCAACCGCCAGCAGGCCAACGCCCGCGCGCTGGAGATGCTTCAGCTGGTGGGCGTGAACGAGCCGGAGAAGCGGCTCAAGCAGTATCCCTACGAGCTGTCCGGCGGCATGCGCCAGCGCGTGATGATCGCCATGGCGCTGGCCTGCGAGCCCGACATCCTGATCGCGGACGAGCCCACCACCGCCCTGGACGTCACCATCCAGGCGCAGATCCTGGAGCTCATGCAGGAGCTTCAGAGGAAGATGGGCATGGCGATCATCATGATCACCCACGATCTTGGCGTCATCGCGGACATGTGCGACGAGATCATCGTCATGTATGCCGGCCGCGTGTGCGAGCGCGGCACGGCGGACGAGATCTTCTACAATCCCCGCCACGAGTACACCAAGGGCCTGCTCCGCTCGATCCCGCGGCTGGACACCAACCACGCGCGGCTGATCCCCATCGCGGGTTCCCCCGTGGATCTGACCAACATGCCCAAGGGCTGCGCCTTCGCCTCCCGCTGCGATCAGTGCATGAAGATCTGCCTGAACGAGCTGCCCGAGGAGCTCGACATCAACGACAATCACAAGGCGACCTGCTGGATGAACGTCAGGCAGGTCTATGACGAAGCGAGGGAGGGTGGAGCCCATGAGTGAGTACCTCCTCGAAGTCAGGGATCTGAAGCAGTACTTCCCGATCCGGGACGGCTGGTTCTCCACCAAGCCCCTCAAGGCGGTGGACGGCGTGTCCTTCGCCATCAAGCCCGGCGAGACGCTGGGCCTGGTGGGCGAGTCCGGCTGCGGCAAGACCACCGTAGGCCGCACGATCCTCCACCTGTACAAGCCCACCTCCGGCGAGATTCTCTACAACGGGACGCAGATCACGCCCGAGAACATCCACAGCTTCCGCCAGGAAATGCAGATCGTGTTCCAGGATCCCTATTCTTCGCTGAACCCGCGCATGACGGTTTCGGACATCGTGGGCGAGCCTCTGGATATCCACAAGCTGTACAGCACCAAGCAGGAGCGCGCCGAGCGCATCACGGAGCTGCTGAACCTGGTGTGCCTGAACTCCGATCACGCCCGCCGCTACGCCCATGAGTTTTCCGGCGGCCAGCGGCAGCGCATCGGCATCGCCCGCGCGCTGGCGGTGAACCCGAAGTTCATCGTCTGCGACGAGCCCGTCTCTGCGCTGGACGTTTCCATCCAGGCACAGGTCATCAATACCTTCGAAGACCTGCAGAAAAAGCTGGGCATCGCCTATCTGTTCATCGCCCACGACCTGCTGGTGGTGCAGCACATCTCCCAGCGCATCGCGGTGATGTACCTGGGCAGGATTGTGGAGATCGCCGATGCGGACGAGGTCATCGCCCATCCGCTGCATCCCTATACCCAGTCGCTGATCTCGGCCATCCCGATCCCGGACCCGCAGATCGCCCGCAGCCGCAAGCGCATTCCGCTGGAGGGCGACGTGCCCAGCCCGCTGAATATGCCCTCCGGCTGTTCGTTCCGCACCCGCTGCCGCTATGCCACCGAGCGCTGCGCCCAGGAGTGCCCGAGCCTCCAGGAGATCGCTCCGGGCCACCGGATCGCCTGCTGGAACCCGCACGAGTGACCGGGCTGAGCCCGGATATGTTTGCTGCCGTCGACAGGATCCATCCGCATGGCGTCAGCGACATCCTTTCAAATCTAAAGCGGCTCCACGCCGTTTCAGATAATATCTTTTAGGAGGAAGACACTCATGAAGAAGCTGCTTGCAGCCCTGCTGGCCATGATGATGATTCTGGCCTGCGTCGTTTCCGCCATGGCGGACGAAGGCTCTGAGCCCGACTGGACCGAGTACAATGCCCTGATCGCTGAGGTCAAGAGCGGGACGGACTTCGCCGAGCGCGAAGCCAAGATGCATCAGGCCGAGGACATCCTGATGAGCACCGGCGCGATCCTGCCGATCTACTACTACAACGACCTGTACATGCAGAAGCCCGGCGTGGAAGGCATCTATGCCAACCTGTTCGGATTCAAGTTCTTCCAGTATGCCACCGTGGAAGGCTCCGACACCCTGCGCCTGAACCTGGCCTCCGAGCCGGATCACCTGGATCCTGCACTGAACAGCTCCGTGGACGGCGCCTGCCTGGCCATCGCCTCCTTTGGCGGCCTGTACACCTATGACGCGGAAGGCAACCTCAAGCCCGACTTCGCCACCGACTACGAGATGAGCGAGGATGGCCTGACCTACACCTTCACCATGCGTGAGGGTCTGAAATGGTCCGACGGTTCCGATCTGACCGCCAAGGACTTCGAGTACAGCTGGAAGCGCGCCGCCGATCCCCAGACCGCCGCGGACTACAGCTACATGTTCAACGGCATCAAGGGCTATCCGAGCGATCTGGCCGTTACCGCCTCTGAGGACGGCAAGACCCTGACCGTCGTGCTGGATTCTCCCTGCGCCTACATGCTGGACCTCATGGCGTTCCCGGCCTTCTACGCCGTGAACCAGGCCTGCGTCGAGTCCGTCGAGGGCTGGGAAGAGAATCCCGGCGCCTGGGCCAACGAGGCTGGCTTCGTGACCTCTGGTCCCTTCACGCTGACCGACTGGACCCACAACGAGTCCATGGTGTACACCAAGAACCCCAACTACTATGATGCCGAGAACGTGAAGCTGGAGAAGCTGGAGTTCATGCTCTCCGCCGACGACACCGCCATCTATGCCGCCTATCAGGCTGGCGACGTGGACTTCATCGACTCCGTTCCCACCGATGAGATCCAGAACCTGAAGGACTCCGAGGAGTTCCACATCATCGACAACCTGGGCACCTACTATGTGTGCTTCAACGTGAAGTCCGACCTGTTTGCGGGCAAGACTGTGGAGCAGGCCGCTGCGATGCGCCTGGCCTTCTCCAAGCTGGTCGACCGCGACTACATCATCGAGACCGTGGGCCAGTGCGAGCAGAAACCCGCCAACGCCTTCATCCCCGAGGGCATGGCCGACGGCAACGGCGGCGTGTTCAAGGCCAATGACGATGCCTACACCTATCCGGACGAGGAGAACGTGGGCTACTACGGCTACGACGTGGATGTCGAAGGCGCCATCGAGCTGCTGAAGGAAGCGGGCTTCGAGTTTGACGGCGAGATGCTGTCCGCCAACACCCCCATCTCCTTCGAGTACCTGACCAACGAGTCCTCCGGTCACGTGGCCATCGCCGAGTGCATCCAGCAGGACTTGGCGGCCGTGGGCATCACCATGACCATCCGCACCTGCGACTGGAACGTGTTCCTGGATGACCGCAAGGCCGGCAACTACGACATCGCCCGCAACGGCTGGATCGCGGACTTCAATGACCCGATCAACATGCTCGAGATGTGGACCACCGATTCCGGCAACAACGACTGCCAGTTCGGCCGCTGATCGCATACCGGAAAACCTGATGAACCCAAAGCGCCGGCAGACTCTGTGCTGCCGGCGCTTGATTTTTCCTCGGAATAGGAGTATAGTGTTAGTGAAGGCAAATCAGGGCGATGAAGAGGGCCCCCGAACGGAGTGCATATGGACAAGCAGAAAATTCGTGACAAATCCAGCCAGGACAACGCAAACATCCTGCTTTTGGAGAAGGGCAAGCGCGGCGCGCTGAACGTGGTGTTCGGCCGCACGATGCTGATCGTCGTGCTGCTGGCCGTGCAGTTTCTGCTGCTGTTCGAGGTGTTTCGCTCCCTGCGGTTCGTCAAGTACATCTACGCCGTGCAGCAGGCGTTGAACGTGGTGTTCATCCTGCACATGGTCAACCGGCCGTCTGTGCCGGAGACGAAGATGAGCTGGATCCTGCTGGTGGTGCTGGTACCGCCGGTGGGGGTGTTTCTGTACCTTTTCGTGGAGATGGATTGGGGGCACCGCGTGCTGAACCGGCGGCTCAGCACGCTCATCGAGGAGACCGGCGCGCTGCTGCCGCGCAATCCGGCCCTGGCGGAGAAGATCGCCAGGGAGGCACCGGAGCTGAACGGCATCGCCCGCTACACCTGGGAGCATGGGTTTTACCCGCCCTACGAGAATACCGAAGTGGAATACCTGCCCAGCGGCGAGGCGGCGCTGGAGGCCATTCTGCGGGAACTGGACAGGGCTGAGCAATTCATCTTCCTGGAGTTCTTCATCATCGACGAGGGCGAGATGTGGGGCCGGGTGCTCAAGAAGCTGGAGGAAAAGGTCGCAGCGGGCGTGGAGGTTCGCGTGCTCTACGACGGAACCTGTGCCATCTTCCGGCTGCCGTACCGCTATCCGAAGATGATGGAGCAGCTGGGCATACAGTGCAAAATGTTTTCGCCGCTGCGCCCGCTGGTCTCCACCCACTACAACAACCGGGATCACCGCAAGATCCTGGTGGTGGACGGCAAGGTGGCGCTGACGGGCGGCGTGAATCTGGCCGACGAGTACATCAACAAAAAGCAGCTGTTCGGCCACTGGAAGGACAACGCCCTGCTGCTGCGGGGCGAGGCGGTGCGCTCTTTTACGCTGATGTTTTTGCAGATGTGGAACATCGACCAGCAGGGGGAGAGCTTTGCCCGGTACCTGTCCGTTTCGGAATCTGCGCCCGGCGCGCCGGGCTACGTGCTGCCCTACGCGGACAGCCCGCTGGACGATGAGCGAGTGGGGGAGATGGTGTACCTGGACATCCTCAACCGCGCCAGCCGCTATGTGCACATCATGACGCCCTATCTGATCCTGGACCGGGAGATGATCACGGCGCTGACCTTCGCGGCCAAGCGGGGCGTGGAGGTCTCCATCCTGCTGCCCCACATTCCGGACAAGCGATATGCCTTCGCGCTGGCCAAGACACACTATCGGGAGCTGCTCTCCGCCGGCGTGCACATTCTGGAATACACGCCGGGCTTCGTCCACGCGAAGGTGTTCGTGGCCGACGATCTCCGCGCCGTCGTGGGCACGATCAATCTGGACTATCGCAGCCTGTACCTGCACTTCGAGTGCGCTGCGTACTTGCACGACATGCCTGCCGTGGGCGCCGTGGAGCGGGATTTTCAGGAGACGGCGAAGCAGTGCCAGGAAATCCGGCTGGAGGATCTGCGGAACATCGGCCCGCTGACCCGCGCGGGCGGTTGGCTGATGAAGGTGCTTGCGCCGCTGATGTGATTCGCACCGGACGAGTGTGTCGAGGGGGGAGAAACACACATGCAAAGGGAAAACGCGAAGGAGAGAATCGAGCAGGCCTGCCTGGAGCTGCTGAAGACCATGTCTCTGGAATCTCTCCGCACCCAGGAGCTCATCGAAAGGGCGGGCGTGTCCCGATCCACCTTTTACCGCCTGTATCAGGACAAGTATGAGGTGGCCAATGGGATCTATAAGAAGCAGACGGAAAAGATCATCCAGGACATGCCTTCGCTGAAGGACTGGAAGGAATGGAGCTATACACTGCACAGCTACATGCGGGAACACAGGCAATTCTTCCGGAACATCGCCAGCTATCGGGGCCAGAACTCCTTTGGAGAGTTTCTGTGTCAATACTTCACGTCCAACGTGTTCCGGCTGCGCGCAAACAAGGAGGAGGAATTGACGGAGGATCAGCGGTATGCCGTTCGCGCCTTTTCCCTGATCGGCGCCCAATCCACGGTTGACTGGATTCTGAACGACTTCAAGCCCGACGATGAGACGCTGATCCGGCGAAACGAAGCCTGTATTCCGGAATGCATCCGACACCTCTATGAATGATGTGGTTCTGGCGTCGCACAGAACAGGCGACCGGACGGTCGTTCGGTCGTTCTTTGCCCGCTGATTTACAAGGAAGAAAGACATCCTGCTGCGGATGCCTTTCTTCTTTTCAGGGGATCAGTGGGAGGCCAGCTGGCTGCAGGCGGTACCGGCGATGTCGCCTGTGGCCAGAGCGCCCTGCAGCGCGGCGATCAGAATCTTGGTGGGCTGACCGACGTCGCCCGCATGATACAGCCGGGGGATGGGGTTGCCTTCCCAGTCCAGGGTCTCGCCGTTGGGGCCGCCGGAGAGGCCGCCGATGGTGTACACCACGGTGGGCAGAATCTGCGCGGCGTAGTAGGGGCCGTCGCCGATGGGATCGAGATAGAATTCGGACCGGCCGAAGGCGTCGCTCTGCTCCGCGCATCCGGCGTTATAGGCCTCGATGGTCTTCTTCAGGTTCTCCACGTCGATGGGATCGTTGCCGCTCTGGGCCGCCAGCTTTTCCACCAGTTCATCGATGGTATCGGCCTTCACGAACCAGCCGCGATCCAGCTCCGCCTGGTTGTCCTCGCTCCAGTTGTAGATGTCGTACATGGAGGCGTAGCCGCACCAGTAATCCCGGGGACCGACGGGGCCGGCCTCGAACATCGCCTGATCAAAGATCACGTACATGGACAGGTTGAAGTAGCCGTTGTAGATGGGGAAAGTGCCGTCGTAGGCGAGAAAGGGCATCTGGCACTTGGAATGCACGATGTACATTTCCTCATCCATGAAGCGCTCACCGTTGGTATTGACGAAGATGCGGGAATCAGGCCCCAGGCTCGGACCCATGTGCAGGATGGCGGTTCCCATCTCGTCGCTGGCCACCTTGTAGGAATAGCCATACCACTCGATCTGCTGGTTGCTCACGCCGTCCAGGCCGGCGCCGATCTCGACAGCCATCAGCAGGCCGTCGCCGGTCTGGGTGGGCGCGCCCGCCAGGGCGTAGTCGATCATGTCGGCAAAGTGGAAGCGGGTCATCAGGTCCTTGTTGGCCGCGTAGCCGCCGGTGCAGAGCACGACGCCCTTGTTGGCCCGGACGTACAGGTCGCTGCCGTCCGCTTGCTGGCACTGCACGCCATAGACTTCCTTGGTTTCGGGATCGCAGATCAGCTTCACAGCGGGGGTTTCATACAGCACCTCGATGCCCAGCGCCTCGATGCCCTTCACCACGACGTCATAGAAGCCGGGGCCGTTGCCCTCGGAGGTGGAATTGACGATATTCAGACCATTCTGGGTCATCCAGTCCAGCAGCTCGTTCTCCTTGTCGAACATGCGCTGCGCCTCTTCCATGGTCATGCGCCCCATGGCGCTGCTGCAGATTTCTTCCGCGGTGTAGGGCTTGATGAAGCCCATGCTGGCCGGGGCGGATCCGCCGGCATACTCCTTGCTTGCCTTCTCCAGGATCAGCGTGGACGCGCCGTTCTCCTGGGCGGCCTTGGCGGCCATGGCGCCAGCGGGACCGAAGCCCACGACGACGACATCGGCGTCCCGATCCCAGTTGGGCATCCAGGCAGGGGTTTCCTCCGCCAGGGCGGAGATCATGCCGAGTGTCAGGGCCAGGCAGATCAACGTAGCAATGATCTTCTTCATGTTTTCTTCCTCCGTTTTTGTTGTTCCTTATTGCTCGGAAGCGGTGAGAGCGTTTGCCACCGCTTCGGAGAGTGCGCTGCAGGTGATGGTCGCACCGGAGATGCCGTCCACATCGGTGCTGCCATTTTCGAGGATCCTGGGGATCCGAACATCCAGCGCCGTCATGCCGATCTCCTCGGATTCATGGGCTTCCAACACTTCGATGCCGGTGATCCTGCCCTCCTGAATGGTCGCCTTGACCATCAGGCGGCCGCCCAGACCGTTGTCGCTGATGCCCAGGTATTCGTCGTCGCCCAGCGCGACCTGCGCGGCGGGATCGAAGCCCGTGGCCTCTTCGACGGCCTGACGCACCGCGCCGGTGAAGGCGAAGCTGGACAGCGTGGCGCCGGACACGGTGTCCACATCCAGCGAATTGCTGTCGACGATGTCCTTGGTCAGCTGCAGTATGGCGGTGGTGCCCAGGCCCCGGGTCTCGTTCTGCTCCAGGGTCTTGATGGCCTTGATGGTATCGCCCTCCATGGTCACGGCTACCCGGATGGTGCCGCCGACGCCGTGATCGTTCTGACCATAGAATACGCCTTCCTCTGCGACGGCAGCGCAGACCAGGCACAGCGCCAGAACCAGCGCCGCACACAGCCATTTTTTCAGATTCATCATCTTTTCTCCTCCTCGCTCTTAGCAACCTGCCAGTTGAGTTCCTGCTTCGATTATAATTGGCGCGGAACAGGGATAAAAGAGACAAAAAGGCGATTTGTCCCGCGCAGGTCCGGAAACCGGGACAAATCGCTGTTTTGTTTCAGTGGGGAGCTGGATCCCTTCGACGACCGGAAGACGGGAGAAATCGCAGGGGGACCGCCGCCCCGTTTTTCTGCGACGGCAATGTACGCTCTTGCATTTGCAGGAATTCTATGTTAACATTGTCGTGGGTGATAAAAGCTGCGGCGAAGCGCTCGCAGGCCCGCAGACTGCAAAACGGAGGGAAAAATATGAAGAAACTGATCGCCCTGTTGTTGGCCCTGGCCCTGCTGCTGGCGGCTTCCGCCTTTGCGGAGACGCTGCCCTATATCTGGCAGCTGCCCCAGTATACGTACGTCCGCGTGACGCTGATGACGGAGGAATCCTATCCCGAGGTGCGGCTCATTCCCACCTTCCCCTTCAGGCTTTTTACGAGCAATCCCATTGATCCCCTGTTCCTCTGCTTTCCCGGCCCGGAAGGCGCCTCGGTTGCCCGCTTTGATTCCTATTCCGCGCATTACCTGGATGTGGAAAACCAGATCCAGTACACCTACAATGCGGAGGAGAGCGATTCCTTCGAGGAGTTCATCAACGATGCAGCGGAGGAGCAGTACATACTGCTGGACGGCGCTTCCGGCGTCGCAGCCTACATCGAGCCGGAGGACGGGTATGCCTACGGCATGATCGCCACCAAGGAGTTCGGCAAGAGCGCCAAGCTGTGGATTCGCCTGAACCTGGGCAAGCTGGACAGCAAGATGCCCCTGGACACCCGCGTAGAGAGCCTCTCGGCCGCCATATTGACCGAGGTCGAGCGTGTGTGCAGCCAGATGCACTATGAGACCTACGCGCCCTACTGGAGCAGCGGGCAGTTTGCCGGCATCAAGATCCTGGACTACAGTTTCCAGAAGCTGTGCCGCCTCGATTTCCCGGTGGAGGAATTGATGTATGAAGACGGCGGTGCGAGGGAGGCTTCCTTCCTCGTCACAAAGGTGGACGGCACCAAGCTGGAGGGCATCTACGGCTTTGACCCGGACCTCTATGTGGAGGTGGAGGTGGACTGCGATTCCTATTCCTATCCGGCAAGCAAGCTGGAGGAGCAGGACCCGAATGCCTGTAGGGTGACGCTGGACGATGGAAGCGAGTGGCTCTTCTATTCCGGCAATATCAACGACGATGGCAGTATCTACAGCTGGCATGCCTCCAAGGTGATCGATGGCCTGACGGATCACGACCGGCCAATGTACTTGACGCTGCATTACAGCGGCAACAGGATTCAGTGGACCGATCTCGAAGACTGCATGCAGAGCGTGGCCAAGTGGGAGGCCGGCATGACGTTTGTCGATCCGGCGGATGATCCCTACGTGGCCCCGGTGAAGGCTGCTCCGACCGAAGTGCCCGCAGAGGTGCACGAGGCGGAGGGCTGGACGTGCCCGGGCTGCGGTGCGGAGAACAATACGGGCAACTTCTGCGGCGAGTGCGGCACGGCCAGGCCTGAGCCGGAGACCATCGAGGCGGAGGACTGGATCTGCCCGAACTGCGGCACGGAGAACAACGGCAACTTCTGCGGCGAGTGCGGCACACCCCGGCCTGAGGAATCCGCGGAGTGGATCTGCCCGGGCTGTGGCCAGACAAACGAGGGCAACTTCTGCCCCAACTGCGGCACGGCCAGGCCCCAGGCGTAATACAGGACAAACAGCACGAGAGAGGGACGCGCATCGGCGTCCCTCTCTCGTGTTTTGGCAGCGCATACGGCGGTCATGGCATCGATCCGGGAAGACCGGGCAAAGCGCCAGGATCGTCTATCTCGCCGTACTGACGAACAGGTCGGTTCCATCGGAATAGATGGTCACGTGGCTGTTGCGGTTGTGGGAGGTGATGAAGATTCTGCTGCCACGTTGCTTCAGCCACTTGAGATACTTTGCGGCGGGCTGCGCCTTTTTCGAGGTGGAGAACACGGTGATCTCCGGATTGCACAGCTTGGCCGCGTAGGTCTGCGTGCCGTTGTGGTGCGGGTTCTTGAAGACCTGGGCGCGCAGAGAGCCCGGGCGCTTTTTCTGAATCTCCTTGATTTCCGGGCCGGTGGCGTCGCCGGTCAGCAGGAAGGTGTTCCTGCCGTAGGTGACGCGCAGGATCAGGGAGTTGACGTTCTCCGCACCGGATCGGCAGCTGGCCGGACGGATCTTGACGGGCCCCAGGCACTTCAGCTTGGCGCGGCCCAGGTAGACCGTCTCGTCCAGCTTCATGATGTGGTAGTTGGCCGCCTTGGCGGCCGCCTTCTCCGCCTTTCCCTCCGCGTAGTTTTTGATGGTCGATATGACGCCCTTGTGGGGCACCAGCACGCAGTCCGTGGGGAAGGCCGCGAGGATGGCTCCGGCGCCGGCGACGTGATCCAGGTGGGAGTGGGTGCCGATGTAGTACTTCAGCCGCTTCACGCCGCGGGAGCGCATGTAATTGACCGCCTTGACGCCGTAGCGGTGCATGCCGGAGTCGATGAAGGCATATTCGCCGCCACACTGGATCAGTATGCCGTCGTTGCGGCCAATCTCCATGAACGTGATCTGGAATTCACCGTCCACCAGACCGGCTTCATCGGCATCCAGGTCCACATTCACAAGGCACTTGGCCTGCTTGCCGTTGATCGTGGCTGCGGTGACGATGACGGTGCCGGGGCCGATGGCGGTGATCTCACCGGTCTCGGAGTCCACCGACGCCACGGCGTCGTTGGAGGAGGAGAAGCGCACGATGGTCTGTCCGCCGCCGAGAAGCGAATAGCGAAGCTGCACGGTATCGCCGGAGGCCAGGTTCAGCACGCCCTGGCTCAGCGAGATGCCGGTGGGCGCAGCGGGCACGCGGATCGTCGCCTTCGCGATCAGCCCGTTGTAGGTCTTGGCCGTGACGGTCGCGGTGCCCTTCGCCACAGCGACCACACTGTCGCCCTGGACCTTGACGATCTTGGCGTTGCTGGAGCTCAGCGTCAGCGCGCCATAGGCGTTTTCCGGCTCGATCCTCGCCTCCGGCGCCCAGCTCTGCCCGACCAGCAGCGTGAGTTCGGTTTCCGTCAGCTCGATCTGCTCAGGGGCCGGCAGCACATCGACGCGGCATTCGCCCCAGGCGCCGTTGTGGGCCACGCCGCGCACCCGGCCCGCGCCGAGGGCGAGGCCGGTGACCCGGCCGGTCTTTGCGTCCACGGAGACGATATCCGGGTCGAGACTTTCATAGTAGATCGTGCCCATGGTGCCCGAGGGGAGTGCGGCGTTAAAGCTGCCGGAAACGCCCACGCCCAGTGCCATCGAGGCGGGGTTCGGATTCAGCTGTTCCGGGGCCGGCAGCACGGTGACCGTCAGGCTGGCGCGCTTCTTGAAGGTGCGCACCGTCACGGTGGCCCTGCCGGGCTGCTCCGCCTTCAGCAGACCGCCTTCGGTGATGCTCAGCACGCCGCTGTCATCCACGCTGTAGACGCGGGTCCAGGAGGCGGTTTTCTTGGGGATGCTGCTGGTCATCGTCGTGGTCTCGCCCACGCCCAGCGTCAGCCGGCCCAGCTTGAGGGTGACCTTCTTGGGCGCATCCAGGACGGTGATCCTGATCTTTTGCACAAACCCCTTGTTGGATTTGACAGCGACGGTGGCCTTGCCCCGCTTCTTGCCGGTGATGTATCCATCGGCGGAGACGGCGACGTATTTCTTGTTGCTCGTGCTGTACTTCAGCGTGCACAGCGCGCCTTCGGGCAGGGCGCGGGCATCCAGCGAGACGCGCTCGCCCACGCCGATGGTCATGGCGGTGGCGACGACCGACAGGCCCGTCATCTCCGGGGGAACCGGGGGCTCCTCCTCCGGCGAAGGGTCGCCTTCGCCGGGAGTGTCGCCGTCGGAGCCTTCAGCGTCCGCAGGCATCCCGTCCCCGGGAGTGTCGTCGGCGGCAGGGGTTTCATCGCCCGCATTCTCTCCGGCTGTGGGATGGGTGTCGTCCGGAGTCGGATTTTCTCCCCCCGCAGGCGAGGCTTCGTCCGCATTGATGAGCCCGGTGTCCTCGGGCGTCGTCGTCGAATCCACCTCGCCGGTCAGGTTGAGAATCTGATCGCCGCCATCGGTGGACCCGCCTTCCCCGTCGCCGATGACCACGCCGGTCTGCTCGTCAATGTCTCCCTCGGCCGGGGCCGTCTCGGCAAGCAGAGGATTCTCCTCCGCCGCGGAGAACGGCGCCGCGCCGCTCTCCGATGGTACGACATCCTCCGCCAGCGAAGTGAGGCCCGCAACGGAGCCGTGGAGTATCAGCAGCAGCGCGAGCAGCGCGCAAAGCAGTTTTCCCTTCCTCACGAGAACTCCCCCAAACAGTCATTTCCACTATAATCATATATTAACATTGACGACGCAGGCGTGTCAACCATATCGGCGAAGTCATGCCGGAGATCAAAACAGGCGCTGGCGGTCGAAGATGCCGCCGCGCTCCAGGTCGTGCCACGTCATCGTGCCGTTTTCCAGCAGGCAGAAGCTGTGTGGGGTGCCGTTCTTCGGGATCGACACGGAGCCCGGATTGACATAGGTGAACCGCTCGTGCCGCCGGCAGGCGGGGATGTGGGTGTGGCCGCACAGCAGGAGGTCGCCGGGGCGGAGCTTCGGCGGATGCTCCTCGCCGAACACGTGGCCATGGGTGGCGTAGAGGAGGTGCTCCCCGACGGGCACCGCGGCATAGTCCGCCATCACCGGAAAGTCGAGGACCATTTGGTCCACCTCCGCCTCGCAGTTGCCCCGCACGCACAGCAGCGCGTCGGCGACGCCGTTCAGCAGGGCGATGACCCGCTTCGGAGCGTAGTCCTCCGGCAGGTCATTGCGCGGGCCGTGGTAGAGCAGATCTCCCAACAGGAGCAGCCGCTCCGGCTGCTCCGCGCGCCACGCCTCCAGCAGCCTTTCACACCACTTTGCGCTGCCGTGTATGTCCGATGCGATCATCCATCTCATGGTCTGTTTCCCCCGTACACATCTTTGTTTCCCCCATATCATAGCATGTTTTGCCGGGCGGCGCAATCCAATCCTGAATATTGCATCAGGTGAAGATTGATATCTGGACTTCGACAATCTGGGACAACGGCAGATTAACAGATGGTTAAAACCTGCCGGATCCGTTTGCTTTTTGTCCGAAATGTGGCGAAATGCGATGGATATTTTTCCGCGGTTGTGATAAAATGTCCGAGTTATCAGCAACTATCGCCCGCGCGGACTGCGCGGC
>JAFWBZ010000096.1 GCA_017537105.1 Clostridia bacterium
GCCGGCGCCGCCGCTACTACAACGGCCGCATCGAGTGCGAGTACCGCATCTTTGAGCCGGCGGACGGCCGGCGGCGGGGCCGCGGGGCTGCCAAGGATTTCACCCCGAGGGGCGCAAAGGGCCCCGCGGGGAGACCATAAACGAGGTGTATGTATGAAACCCATCTTCCACAGAGCGCCGCTGACGCCCAATACGCTGGCGCCGCTGCCGCTGGGCGCCATTCGCCCCGAGGGCTGGCTGCTGGAGCAGCTGCAGATCCAGGCGCAGGCCCTGTCCGGCCGGCTGGACGAGATCTGGCCGGAGGACGCGCCCCGGGACCTGTCCGGGCTGGTGGCCCTGGCCTGGACCCTGGATGACCCGGCGTTGAAGGCCCGCGCGACGGCCTGCGTCGAGCGGATCCTCGAGGGCCAGCGGGAGGACGGCTGGTTTGGCGGCGAGGACGGCGACTACTGGCCGAGGCTGCGGGCGCTGCGGGCGCTGCGGCTGTACTTCCTGGCCACCGGGGACCGGCGCGTGCTCATGCTGATGGACCGCTTCTTCAAGTACCAGTACCTGAACCTGGGCGAAAAGCCCCTGCAGGACTGGGCGGTGGCCCGCGGCGGCGAAAACATGGCCCTCGCGCTGTGGCTGTACAACCTCACCGGCCAGAAGCACCTGCTGGAGCTGTGCCGGAGGCTCCGGGCGCAGACGCTGGACTGGACCAACTACTTCCACACCTTCTCCAACACCGTGCCGATGAGCAAGTCGCTGAAGTGGGCGCGGCTTTCGGAGGCGCTGGAGGAGGAGCGGAGCGACCCGCTGGAGGGCGAAAGGCGGCCCTATTTCCGCACGCAGTACCACTTCTCCCAGGGCGTGAACATCGCCATGGCGCTGAAGACCCCCGGCGTGATCAACCTGTTCAAGTCCGGCTTCAAGGAGCAGGGCGGCTTCCGCTTCGGCTGGGAAAAGCTGATGAAGCACCACGGCCTGGCCAGCGGCATGTTCACCTGCGACAAGCACCTGAACGGCAACAGCCCCGCCCAGGGATCGGAGACCGAGGCCGTGGCCGAGCTGCTGACCACCCTGGAGGCGCTGCTGGCGCTGGGCGATTTCAGCGAGGACGGCATGGGCGGGCTGCAGGAGTATGCGGACGACCTGGAAAAGGCGGCCTACAACGCGCTGCCCGCGGCCTTTACCGCCGACATGAAGGCCCAGCAGCAGGTGCAGCAGGTGAACCAGGTGAAGGTCTCCCGGGAGACCCGGAAGTGGTACAACTGCGGCGACGAGGCAAACCTGTTCGCCGAGGCGGACCCGGACCGCGTGGCGGCGGCGGCGGGCGGATGGCCCGGCTTCGCGGCCGCCCAGTGGTACGCCACCGCGGACGGCGGGCTCCAGGCCGTGAGCTACGCGCCCTGCACGGTGCGCGCCACGCTGGACAACGTGCCCGTGCGCATGCGGGTGTCCGGCGGATATCCCTTCGGCCAATCGGTGGAGATCGAGATCTCCGTCCGGCAGCCCTGTGAATTCCCCCTCTACCTGTGGGTGCCCGCCTGGGCGCGGCAGCCGATGATCTTCCTGCCCGAGGGCGAGATCATGCAGGTGCGCGCCGGGGACGTCACCTGCGTGCGCCGCCGCTGGCAGACCGGGGACGCGGTGCGGCTGGAGCTGCCCACGATGCCGAGGGTGTCGAAGTGGTATCACCAGTCCGGCGCCGTGGAGCTCGGCCCGCTGCTGATGGCCTTCCAGCCGAAGGAGCGCTGGGCGCGGCAGCCCGAGGGCTGGCAGGTGACCGCCGAGGAGCCCTGGAACTGGGCGCTGGTGCGGGAAGAGCCCATGAAGGCCGTCTACGCGGAGGAGGCCCCCCGGGCCTTCGGCGTGGGCGCGCCCGCCGTGACCGTGAAGGTGAAGGCCGTGCCCGTGGACTGGTCCATGGACGGCGCCAGCGGGGCCAGCGTGCCCATGGTGCCGAAGATCGACGCCGCCCGCGCCCAGGTGCTGGACCTGGTGCCCTACGGCGGCACCGCGCTGCGCGTCGCGCAGTTCCCCATGGGGCGCGTCAGCGGAAGCTGACGGAAGATGATAGGAAGACCCATGTGCCCGCGCGGCATGTGGGTCAAATCGTTGAAAAACCCGGTTTTTCAACGAGGGAGCAAACGCGGAAATTCGCGCCTGCGGTGACTCCGCTGATTCTATGAATCAACAGAGTCAGTCTGGCGGGCCAGACCGCAAATCCTCCAGGATTTGCGCCTCGACACGAATTTCCTGACTGGCAGGTATTCATTTTTCTTCGCAA